>NZ_KI518060.1 GCF_000479045.1 Cetobacterium somerae ATCC BAA-474 | reverse complement strand
TATAAATTTTTTAAATAATTTTGAATTATTAAAAAAAACAGAAAATTTCTATTCTTTTAATGATTTACTTATTCAATTTTATAAACTATTAAGCCTAAATTTAATTATTATCGATTTTCAATATATTATGGTTGACGAATATCAAGATACTGATAATTTACAAGTTCATATTTTAAAATTACTAGCTAAAAATTCTAATCTCATGGTTGTTGGAGATGACTATCAAAGTATTTATGGTTTTAAAGGAACTTCCATGGAAAATATTCTAAATTTTTCTAATGAATTTCCCAATGTTAAAACTATTATTTTAAAAGAAAACTATCGAAGTACCAATCCTATTTTACACTTATCAAATGAATTTTCTAAAAAATTAAAATATTGTTTTAGAAAATCACTTATAACTAAAGATAGCTCTTTAAAAAAACCTAATCTAAATATTTTTAAAAATCATTTTAATGAAATTTCATTTATTTTTGATAAAATCAAAGATATTTTAGAATTGAATCCAACTGCTACGATTGGAATTCTTTTTAGAAACTTTATTTACATGGAAGAGTTTATCAAATTCTTTGAATCTTCTAATATCAAATTTAATGTTGCTTCTAATCCATTTTTAGAAAATATTTTTAAACATAAATTTTATAATACAAATATAACTCTCTCATTTTTAACCATACACAGTTCTAAAGGATTAGAATGGGATTATGTATTTATTCCTCTTCTTTTAGAAGGTATCATTCCAAGTTCAATAGGTGATGCTCTTAATCTAGAGGAGGAAAAAAGACTTTTTTATGTAGCTTTAACTCGAGCCAAAAAAGAACTCTTTTTGTCTTATCCTTTATCTTTTTATGGTGACTTTGGATTATTTAAAACTCCATCTCAATTTATAGAAAATATTGATTCTAGCTTTTTTAATATAAAAAGAGGATAGTTTAAAAAACTACCCTCTTTTAAAATCAATTATAAATTTTTCTATACCTATATTTTCTTCTATTCCACCATTTTTTATTAAAAATTCAACTTTCAATAATTTTTCTATTTTTTTTAATAAAAATTGTTCATTAAATAAAGACATGTATTTTAATTTTAAAAAAATAGGATATTCTCTAATGTATCCTCTATTATTTTTAAAATATTTTTTTAATTTTTCATATGTATTTCCTTTAAAATCATTATACGAAATACTTTCTCTTAAATCTCCACTTTTCTTTAACCCTACTAATTTTAATGCTAAACTTAACTCTTCTGAAATTAAATATAAAAATAACATATACTCTTTACTTTTTTTTAAATAATCTAGTAATACTTCCATATTATCTTCAATCATAAAATCTTCTACTAATTTTTTTAAATTATACTCATCACTTACTGATAAGATAGGTAAAATTTTTTCTAATATAAATGTTTTTCCATCTAAAAAACTCTTTATTTTCTCTACTTCGTTTTTTACTTTAAAAAAATCATCACCTAAAATTTCTGCTAATTTTTCGGCCTCATACTCAGATATTTCTAACTCTTTTTCTATAAAAAAGTGTATACCCTTTTTCTCTAAAGCTTTTCTTGCTACAATTACTTTTCCTAATTTCTCTGCATTTGTTAAAACCTTTTTTCCAACCTCATTTATTGCTTTACCATAATCATTTAACTCTTCTTCATAAACAACTACAACCTCTTTTTTTGTGAGATCATATTCTCCAACTATTTTTAATAATTGATCTAACTTTTTATTTTTTTCAGCTCTTTTTAAAACTACTAACTCCTTTGGAGCAAACATAGAGTTTATTGAAATACTTTCTAAAAAATTATCTTCCTCATTTTGAGAAGCATCATAGACTTTCATTGGAATGCTAGGATTTGACTTTTTTATTTTTTCCATTAACTCTTCATATTTTAACGGAAGTGGAGTGTCTCCGTAAACAAAATAAAACATATCTATCTCCCTTTTCTTTTTTTATATATTATAACACAAAAAATAAAAGAGAGTATACGAACTCTCTTTATATTCTTTAATTTTTTTTACTTAAAATTTTAGATGCATTTAAAACAGCTAATACCGATACTCCTACATCTGCAAAAATAGCTAACCATAGATTTGCAATTCCTAAAACTCCTAAAATCATAACTACTATTTTTACTCCTAAAGCAAACCCTACATTTTCTAATACAACTTGATTATTTCTTTGTCCCAAATGTAAAGCTTCTATTATTTTATAAGGATCATCATTCATTAAAACTATATCTGAACTTTCTATTGCAATATCACTTCCCAATTTCCCCATAGAAATTCCGATATCAGCCATAGCTAATACTGGAGCATCGTTTATTCCATCTCCCACGAATATAGTTCCTTTTTTACTTTTACTTTTTATCTCTTCTAACTTACTAACTTTATCTTGCGGAAGAAGATTTGTACATACTTTGTCTTCATCTATTCCTAAAATATCTCCAATATGTTTACCTGTTTTTTTATTATCTCCAGTTAACATATACACATCAATACCCTGTGATTTTAACTCATCTATTGTCTTTCTTGAGTTTTCTTTTATCTCATCTTCTACAAAAATTCTTCCAATAAATTCAGAATCTACAGCAACATAAACTACTGTTCCAAAAGCTTCTGGTAATTCAACATTGATATTATGACTTTCTAAGAATTTTCTACTTCCTACTAAAATCTCTTTTCCAGAATAAAGAGCATTTACCCCATATCCAGCTTTTTCATTGTGTCCTTGTATATCCCATTCTGAAATTTCAACATCTCCATAATTTAATATAGCTTTTCCTATAGGATGGTTTGAATAAAATTCACCTGCCTTAGCATATTCCATTAGACGTTTTTCTGATCCCTTTATAACCTCAACCTTTGTTACTTTGAAACTTCCCTTTGTTAAAGTACCTGTTTTATCAAATACAACTGTATCTATATTTTTTAATCTTTCTAAATAATTTCCACCTTTTATCAATATTCCATCTTTTGATCCTTTTCCAATAGAACTAAAGAATGTTAAAGGTACTGATAAAACTAATGCACATGGACAAGAGATTACTAAAAATATAAGTGCTCTACTAAACCATAATTTAAAGTTACCATCGTAAAATAATGGAACTCCAAATCCTATTAAAATAGCCATAAAAACAACTAATGGTGTGTAATATCTTGCAAATTTTGTTATAAATTTTTCAGCATGTGCTTTTTTACTTCCAGCACTTTGAACCATGTCTATTATTCTACTAACAGTAGATTGAGAATATATTTTTGTTGTTTTTACTTCAATAGTACCATTTATATTTATAGATCCACTTAATATTTCACTTCCTACTTCACCTATAACTGGCACTGACTCTCCCGTTAAAGCTGATTTATCTAATGTTGTTGTTCCTGATACAATAACTCCATCTAAAGGAACTCTTTCTCCAGGTTTTATAATTAATATGTCTCCTACTTTTACTTTTGAAGGATTCATCATTTCTATAATCCCATTTTTATCTTTTACATTTGCAAACTCTGGTTTTATACTCATTAATTTTTCTATAGATTTTTTTGAATTATTAACTGCCATATCTTGAAAGAATTCACCTATTTTATAGAAAATCATAACACCTGCAGCTTCTCCAAAGTCACCTAAAGCTAAAGCTCCAACTGTAGCTATACTCATTAAAAAATTCTCATCTAAAAATTTTCCTCTTTTTAAATTTTTTAAAGCATTTAACAATATATCATATCCCGATAGTCCATATGCTATAATCAAAATTATATCTTTTTGTAAACTCTTTGGTAATGTTAATCCAACAACAAAAAGAGTAATTCCAATTGTTAGAATAATTAAATCTAATTTTGAAATTAATTCGTTGCCATGAGAATGATTATGTTCGTGAGTATCCTCATCTTCACTCAATTTACTATCATCATTTTTTACTTTTTTAAAATATGTTCCTGGTTCTACTTTATCTGCAATTTTATTTAATTTTTCAATAAGTTCATCCTCATTTACCTCTTCTTTTAGTATAAACTTCAATTTTTTTGTATAAAAATCAACATTAACACCTTCTAATTCAGCTAATTTATCCAATTCATATTGAATTTTTGATGCACAACCTCCACAGTGGAGATTTTCAATCTCATACTCTTTTTTCATCATTTCATCTCCTTATATTGATATACCTATACCCCCTATATCTATGATTCTAAAATACCATAATTTGACATTTTTGTCAAAAATTTTTTGAATATTTTTCTCTTACAGAGTATAATATAGATTATTGAAAATAAGGAGTTTAATATGAAATACCTAAAAAATGATATTTTAAATATTTTTAAAGATAGTATTAATGATAATAATTTTATAAAAGGAATTTTTTCAAATCCTACAAAAGAAAGTTCTTATAAAAAAATAAATTTAAAACCTGTTCAAATAAAAGAAGATTTTTTTATACAGTTCGAAAGTTTTGCAAATAATAAGGCTTTTCATAAAAATGAACTTTTAGCTGATAGCTTTAACATTTTGGATGAAATTATTGATACATTTAAACAAATTTTAATAGTTACATCTAATCAAGAGATTCAAGTTTTACAAAATAAAAAAGGTTTTTCTATAAAAAGAAAAAATACTGAAAGTAAAATATTAGAACTTTCACACAATAAACAAAAAAATTATATTTTACAAGATAACACACCTATCCCATTTTTAATTAGACTTGGAGTTATGTCTGAAGCCGGAAAAGTTAGTAAAGAAAAATTTAATAAATTTAGACAAATAAACAGATATTTAGAATTTATTGAAGATACACTAAAAGAGTTACAAGAAAAAAAACTTATTGGTAATTCAATGAAAATAATTGATTTTGGATGTGGTAAATCATACTTAACTTTTGCTTTGTATCATTATTTAAAAAATATTAAAAATTTAAATATTGATGTTATCGGCTTAGATTTAAAAGAGGATGTTATTAACCATTGTAATATCATTGCTAAAGATTTAAACTTTAATAATTTACAGTTCTTAAAAGGAGATATTAAAGATTTTGATATTTTTAAAGATGTTGACTTAATATTCTCACTACATGCTTGTAATAATGCTACTGACTACTCTATTCTTAAAGGATTAGAATTAGGTGCTAAAGCTATTTTAGCTGTACCTTGCTGCCAGTCAGAAATAAATCAAAAAATAGATAAATCCCCAACAACAGAATTAAAAGGAGTTCTATCGCCTTTTGGGAATCATGGTATTTTACAAGAACGATTTAGTTCTTTAGCCACAGATGCTCTAAGAGCTCTTTCTTTAGAACTTTGTGGTTATAATACAAAAGTTATGGAATTCATAGATATGGAACATACTCCTAAAAATATTCTAATCAAGGCTATTTTAGGTTCTCCTTCAGAAGAGAAACTAGAAGAAAAAAGAAAAGAATATAATAGATACTTACAATTTTTAGGTGTTAATCCGCTTTTAGATAGTTTACTTAAAAATTATTTTAAAAAATAATATATCAGGAGATGATTTTTATGAACAAATTACTGCAAGACAAAATTTTTAGAGAACTTCTAAAGTTTCATTCTCAAGGAGATATCTTTGAAGAAAAAGAGATTATAACTCTTGGATGTATGGCTAATGGAAGCACAAAAGAACTACAAAAAAAAATCTTAACAACAATTGACTTACAGAATCTTTTACAAGACTATTCTTTAAATGAAATAAATGAAAACGCCTCTATCTTAGCAGATAAAGATCTTATAAAAATTAATCGAGTAACTACTACTACAAATAAAAATTATTTAGAACTTCTAGAACCTTTAGTTTCATTAGAAGATTTTTTAGATGAAATTTAAACTAATAAAGCAGATGGTCTATAACCATCTGCTTTTTAAGTTTCTAATAAATATAAAAAACCTCCAATTAATAAAGCTGGAATTACATTATATAAGGTAACTAGTAAAGCTGACTTTTTACTTAACGCTAACAATGGAAATAATGCATCTCCATCATTACAAATTGCATTAGCTACCAACGCTGAAAATGGAATTCCACCTGATATATAGATAGCAGCTAATAATATTTGAGGTCCACAACCTGGTATTAACCCGATAATGACTGCCCCGATTACTACTAAAAAACCCTTGTTTTCTAAAAATAGTTTTAAGCCTTCAGCTCCACCTATATATCTCAATAATATCTCATACCCTAAAAATGCCACAAAAACCCAACTTACTAAAAATGCCACTTCTTCTGCTGTGTGTATTAAAGTTTCTTTTATTGATCCTAATTTACTTTCAGTTTTGTCAAAGTTACTGCCCTGTATTCCTTTTCTACTTAATAAAGTATATAAAATACATAAAATCGTTCCTATACTACCACTTATATTCATATACTCAATTATAAAATGATTTTCATGTGTATGAGCATCTAATAAATGCTCCAAAGCAAAAGGAAAAGAGATTATTACCAAAAGCCAAAATATTTTGTACCATATATTATGAGTCATTAAGTATACATATTTAAAATCTGTTCTTCTATGTAAAACTTTATCAACTATATCTCCTTGTTTATGAGCTATATGTTTGTGATGTTTATGTCCACTCTCTTCATTTACATAGTCCTTCCCTTTTTCCATTTGCTTATTTTTATTTATAACTATATTTTCACCAATCTTAAAATAATCTATAAATAAACCACAAATTACTCCAGTTATTCCACTTATTATTAATACTTTAAAGTATGCAGTTATATCTCCCACAATTAAAATAAAGGCAGCATCTCCCATTGTTGTTATAAAAGCTGCAACTAAACTTCCAAAAGTTACTTTTCCTAAAATATACATTGGAACTACAACTATTGCCCCTCCACAACCTGGAACTAACCCTAATAATGCTGAAAAATAAACTTGATTTTTCCTATCTTTTTCTAATAGTTTTATTATTATTCCATTAAATTTGTAATCTATTAAACCAATTAATAATAAAGATATTGATACAAAAACACCAACTTTATAAAAAACCTCTACAGTAACATTATAAAAAAGATAAATCCACTCCATTCTTTCACCTCGTATTACAAATTCTTACTATCTAATCTTGTTATACTTAGTTTTTCTCTTATTCTTTTTTATAAAAAAACCAGTGCTCTCACACTGGTTTTAGTTTTACATTCTCTCTAATGTATTTATTCCTAAAATATTCAATCCTTCTTTCAATACTGCTGCTGTTCTTTCAGCTAATAACAATCTTGAATATAAAATTTCATCCTCTTGATTTAATATTGGACATGCATTGTAGAAGCTATTGAATTTTTTTGATAATTCAAATAAATAATCAGCTATTAAATTTGGTCTACAACTATCAGCTGCTTTCAATATAACTCCTGGGAATTGTGTTAAATGATGAGCTAAAGTTCTTTCTGTTTTATCTACAAACTTTATTATAACATCCTCTTTAACATCTTTATTCTGCTCTTTTGCTCTTCTTAATATAGATTTAATTCTTGCATAAGAGTATTGTAAATATGGAGCCGTATTTCCTTCAAAGCTTAAAATTTTATCCCATTCAAAAATAACTGCTGTTTGTCTGTTTTGTGATAAATCAGCATACTTTATAGCTCCTGTTCCTACAACTTCTGCTATATTATCTTTTTCCTCTTCTGATAATTCTGGATTTTTCTCATTTACAATTTCATAAGCTCTTCTCTTACCTTCATCTAAAAGTTCCTCTAATCTAATTACATTTCCTTTTCTAGTAGAGAACACACCATCAGCAAATCTCATTATTCCAAACCAAACATGTTGCTTTTCAACATTCCATCCTAACATATCTGTAATTCTAAAAAATTGTCTAAAGTGATCTTGCTGTCTCTCATCTGTTACATATATTAATTTATTTACATTATAATTAGCTAATCTAAATTTAACAGTTGCTATATCTGAAGTTGCATATAAAAATGCTCCATCTTTCTTTTGAACAATACAAGGATGTAGTTTCTCTTCCTCTTGGAAAAATACAACTTTTGCTCCTTGATCTTCAACTGCTATTTTCTTATTTTCTAACTCTTCAACTACTCCTGGCATTAAATCATGATAAAAAGATTCACCATAATATGTATCAAAGTTTATTCCCATTCTATTATATAACTTTGCATATTCATCTAGAGAAACTTTTATAAACTCTTGCCATAATCTATAATTTTCCTTATCACCATCTTGAAGTTTTTTTAACTCTTCTCTAGCTTGATCTTCAAGTTCTGGATTTTCCTCACTTTGTCTTGTAAACTCAACATAAACTCTTTCTAATTCTTCAATAGCATTTTCTTTATAAGCCTCTTGATTAAGCCAGTTTCTGTATCCTATTATCAGTTTTCCAAATTGAGTTCCCCAATCTCCAATGTGATTGTCTGCCACAACATTATAACCTAAATACTTATACATTCTTTTAATCGAATCTCCGATTATAGTTGATCTTAAGTGACCAATATGCATTCTTTTTGCTATATTCGGCGAAGAGTAATCTATTATTACATCTCCTTCTATATTAAGTCCTTTAAATTCATAATCCTCTTTTGAAATCTTTTTAACTAAATCTCCTAAATATGAATCTTTTAAAAATATATTTAAAAATCCTGGTCCTGCAATCTCTATTTTATCAATTACACTATTTTCAACTATGTTATTTACAACATTCTCAGCAATAGCTCTTGGATTACCACCAATTATTTTAGAATTCATCATAGCAAAATTTGATTGAAAATCTCCAAATTTTTCATTTGTTGCTACAGTTATCTCTATTGGTTTTAAATCTTTATCTGGATAAAGATTATTTACTGTTTCTAATAAAATTATTTCTATTTGTTTTTCAATAGTTAACATTTATTCTCCTTTCATCGTGAAATAAAAAAAAAGGACTCGAAAGTCCTAAAAAGAATAACTCCAGTCTACCGCCTTCCTTACGGTTTTGGTCGCCATTTCTTATAAGTGGTAACCAGATATTATCTATACACAGGGTCCGTGAAACAAGGGTTTCCGTGACTTTTCTGAACTATAAATAACAGCGCCAATCCCAATAGCGACCTTAGGCCCAAAACCTCCAGATAATAGCGAGTAGACCAGAAATATTTATTCTTAAGACAATTATATCACTTCTATATTATTTTTTCAATTAAAAAATCCTTATGAATAGTATATTTTTTATAACTAAACTATTTCTGAATTATATGTTGAATCTAAATAAAGCTCTTCTAATTGCTTATCATCAACTTTACTTGGTGCTTCTGTCATTAAACATTGACCTTTATTTGTTTTAGGGAATGGGATTACATCTCTTATTGATTGCTCTTTTAACATTACCATTAACCATCTATCAATACCAAAAGCTAATCCTCCATGTGGTGGTGCTCCATATTTAAATGCATCCACAAAGAATCCAAACTTCTCTTGTGCTTCTTCTTTAGATAAACCTAACTTTTCAAATACTTTACTTTGAATTTCAGGATTAAATATTCTTATTGATCCTCCACCAATTTCAGATCCATTTAATACTAAGTCGTATGAGTTAGTTCTAACTTCATCCATTTCTCCATCTAAGAATAACTGCATATCTTCAGCTTTTATTGATGTGAATGGGTGATGTTGAGCCTTATATCTTTGCTCTTCTTCATCATATTCGAACATAGGGAAATCTACTACCCATAAGAATTTAAATTCATCATTATTAATCAATCCTAATTCTTTTCCTAACTTTAATCTTACAGCACCTAAAGCTCCATACACAACTTTTGCTCTATCTGCTACAATCATTATTACATCTCCAACTTTTGCTTCAGTTCTAGCTATGATTGCATTCATCTCTTCTTCAGTAAAGAACTTAGCTATTGGGGAATTAACTCCCTCTTCTGTTAACTTTATCCAAGCCATTCCTTTTGCACCAAAATATGTTTTTGCATAATCTTCATATTCAGTTAAAATTTTTCTTGAGAATTGCTCTGCAACTCCTGGAGCTACAACTGCTTTAACGATTCCACCAGCTTCTACTGCACTTTTAAATCCTTTGAATCCACAAGTTGCCATTATATCTGTTAAATCTTTTAATTCAACACCAAATCTTGTATCAGGTTTATCTGAACCAAATCTTTCCATAGCTTCTGCATAAGGCATTCTTGGGAATTCGTAATCAGCTGATTCTCCTGTTACATTTTTAAATACTCTTTTAGCTAATCCCTCTATCTCATTCATAATATCTTTTTGCTCTATGAAAGACATTTCGATATCTAACTGAGTAAACTCAGGTTGTCTATCAGCTCTTAAATCTTCATCTCTAAAACATTTAGCAATTTGGAAATATTTTTCTACTCCAGAAATCATTAATAATTGCTTAAATAATTGAGGTGATTGTGGTAAAGCATAGAAATCTCCTGGATTAATTCTACTTGGAACTAAGAAGTCTCTTGCTCCCTCTGGTGTTGACTTTGTTAAAATTGGAGTATCTACGTCTAGGAATCCTTTTTCATCCATATAGTTTCTTATTGACATAATCATTTTATGTCTCATTTTTAGATTTCTAGTCATTTGAGATCTTCTTAAATCTAAATATCTATATTTTAATCTTATATTTTCGCTTAAATTTTCATCTCCAGATATTTGGAATGGTAAAACATCACAGTTATTTAAAACTTCTAAATCTGTTACAAATACTTCAATATCACCAGTAGGAATATTAGCATTTTTGCTTTGTCTTTCTTTTACAACTCCTACAACCTTTATAACTGATTCATTTTTTAATTTTTGTGCTCTTTCTACAACTGAAACTTCTGCTACATCTGTATGGAAAACTATTTGTGTTTTTCCTTCTCTATCTCTTAAATCGATAAATGTTAATCCACCTAAGTCTCTTTTTGTATCAACCCATCCAGATAAAGTAACTGTTTCACCAATATTTGAAGCTCTTAATTCCCCTAAGTTATGAGTTCTATAATACGTCATCGCTTTTCTCCTTCTATTATTTTAATATATTTTTTATATTTTCTATACTTACTTCTTCTTGAGTTCTATTGATGAAATCTTTTAGCATAACAACACCTTTATTCATCTCATCCTCACCTATTATAATAACATTTTTTGCTCCAACTCTATCAGCTTTTTTCATATGAGCTTTCATTCCTTTTGAAGCATAATCTATTACAACAGATTTTCCAAAAAGTCTTAAATCATTAGCTAACTTAAATGCAGAATCCATAGTAGCTTCTCCCAACCAAGCTATATATACATCTAACTCTCTTTTTGGGAAATCCTCACCTAAAAGCATCATGATTCTTTCAACTCCTGCTGCAAATCCAAATGCAGGTATCTCTTTATCTCCAAGTTGCTTTAGAAGATTATCATATCTTCCTCCACCTAAAACAGTTCCTTGTGATCCTAATTTATTTGTCACAATCTCATAAACTGTACTTGAATAATAATCCAATCCTCTAACTAGTCTTGGATCCTCTTTATACTTTACATTAAATAATGTTAAATATTTTTTCACTGTTTCATAGTGTGCTTTTTCTTCTACTGATAAAGAGTCTGTTATAATTGGTGCATCAGCTGTTAACTCTTTACATTTATCTACTTTACAATCTAAAACTCTAAGTGGATTTTTCTCCATTCTCATTTTACAATCATCACAAAGCTCTTCTCTCATTGGTTCTAAAAAGTTTAAAAGAGTTTCTCTATATCTCTGTCTGCTTTCTTTTTCTCCTACAGAATTTATAGTTACTTCTAAATCAGTAACTCCGATTTTACTTAAAAAAGAATATCCCATTGCAATTACTTCTGCATCTAAAATCGGTGAGCTTTCACCTAAAACTTCTACACCTATTTGATTGAACTCTCTTTGTCTTCCTGCTTGAGGTCTTTCATATCTAAACATAGACCCTGCATAAAAATATCTTGAAACTTCCTCTTTCGCGTATATCTTATTTTCTAAATAGCATCTTACAACAGCTGCTGTTCCTTCTGGTCTTAAAGTGATACTTCTTTCTCCTCTATCTTGAAAAGTATACATCTCTTTTTCAACGATATCTGTTCCCTCTCCTACTCCTCTTTTAAAAAGATCTGTTTCTTCAAATATAGGAGTTTTTATCATTGAGTACCCATAATTCCCAAAAAACTCTTGAGCTGTCCTCGTTATATAGTCATACTTTATTCCTTCATCTCCAAATATATCTTTAGTTCCTCTAACCGCTTTAATTAGCTTCATTTTATCACCTCAATTATTTTAATTTCCATAATTTATCTAATTTTTCTTCAATTAGTTTTTCATTTCTGTTATTTCCTGGAATATAGTATTTTTTTCTATTTGCTCTATATTTTTGCTCCACAAAATTATTTTCATAATTATGAGGATATTTATATCCTACCGCTCCAGTCCCTATATGTATTGGAACCGGTTCTAAGTCTCCATCCTCTATATCTTTTAAAGCTTTATCTATTGCCATATAGCTTGAATTACTTTTTGTTGATATTGCTAAATAAATAACTGCCTGAGATAAAATTATCCTTATTTCTGGCATTCCTATTTTTTCACTTGCATTCATAGCACTATTTGCTATTAACATAGCTTCTGGATTAGCCATACCAATGTCTTCACTTGCATGGATAAATATTCTTCTTGCTATATATCGTGGATCCTCTCCACCATGAAGAAGCCTTGCTAACCAATATACTGCTGAGTCTGGATCGCTTCCTCTTATACTTTTTATCATAGCTGAAATTATATTATATTTATCCTCTTCCTTATGATAAGAGGCTTTTCTTTCTCTGAAAATATCTATTATCTCTTCTTTAGAGTATCCCATACAACTATTTTTATATAATTCTAAGTAATTTAAAGCTACTCTACTATCTCCTTGAGAAATATCTAAAATAACATCTCTTACCTCTTCGGGAAGTTGTAAATTTAATAAATTTTCACCTTTTATTAAAATCTCTCTTATATTATCTCTTGTTAAAGGTTTAAATTCAAAGATTAAACACCTTGATAATAGTGCATTGTTTAGACTATGATAAGGATTTTCAGTAGTAGCTCCAACTAAAATTAATATTCCTGACTCTGTATAAGACAATAACGCATCTTGTTGAGTTTTATTAAATCTATGAATTTCATCTAAAAATAAAATTGTTCTTTTCCCATATAACTCTAAATTTCTTTTAGCTTTTTCTACAATCTCTCTTAAATCATTTAAACTTGCTACTGTTGCATTTAAAGTCTCAAAATTATAGTTTAACTCTTTAGATATTATTTCACCCAATGAACTTTTTCCAGAGCCTGATGGTCCATATAAAATCATATTAGATAAAGATTTACCCTCTATTATTTTTCTAAGAACACCATTTTTTCCTAGAAGTTTTTCTTGCCCTTTAAAATCTACAAACTTCTGAGGCCTTAAACGAGTAGATAGAGGTTTTGCATCTTCAAAATTTCCACCAAATATACTTTGCATTTAATCACAACCTATTTTTTAAAATAAAAAAGCGTATTGTGTACCCCAACACGCCTTTAACTCTTTTAACTATTTTACTAGATACAGAAGAAGTGCTGAAAGTATGAATAAAAATGCTACTACTTCAGTTGCTCTGGCTAGTGGTCCTCCGTCTTTTGAAACTCCAAATACTGTATTTGAACCTCCCATTCCCATGCTACCTGACATACCATGGCTTCTATCTGGTTGAACAAGAACTAATATTATTAAAGCTACAGCAAAAATAAATAAAAACAATGTTAAAAGTGTCTCCATAACTTTACTCCTCCCAAATTTCGTCTTTTATCTTATACATTATTATAATATATATATTGATAAAATAAAAGAAAAAATTATAGAAGTTTTGCTGCTAACTCAGCTAATGCTGAACGTTCACCTTTTTTCAAAGTAACATGTCCTACTATACTTTCATTTTTTAATTTTTCTGATAGATATGTAAGCCCATTTGTGTCTGAATCTAAATATGGACTATCTATTTGATCTGGGTCTCCTGTTAACACTATCTTTGTATTTTCTCCTGCTCTTGTTATTATGGTTTTTACTTCGAGAGGAGTTAAGTTTTGTGCTTCATCTATTATTATATATCCATTAGGAATACTTCTTCCTCTTATATAAGTAAGAGCTTCTATTTTTAAAAGCCCCATAGTTTGAAGCCCTAAAATTACTTTCTCTCCAGTTTTTTCACCTTTTTCCCCAGCTAAATAATCTATATTATCATATATGGGCTGCATCCATGGTCTTAATTTCTCTTCTTCACTTCCAGGCAGATATCCTAAATCTTTTCCCATTGGAATTATTGGACGAGCTATAAGTAATCTTTTATATTTCCCTCTTTCAACAACTTGTTCTAATCCTGCTGCTATTGCCAATAAAGTTTTTCCAGTTCCAGCTCTTCCTACTAATGTTACAACTTTTATATTTTCATCCATTAAAAGTTCCATTGCATATTCTTGCTCATCATTTCTTGCCCTTGCACCCCAAGCTGATATTTGTCCTTCTAAATTTCTTCTAATTTTTCCACCTATATATCTTCCAAAAGTTTTTTCTTCTCCACATTTAAATTTAATAAACATATTTTCTGTAAAATGATACTCTTTTCCTAACTCCCAAACATTTATTTTTCCAGCTTTATCAAATTTGTTATAAATATCTCTTGAAACTTCAATCTCTTCATAACCATCATATAACGTCGTATAATCCGTTCTATCTGTTTCATAATCTTGAACTTCTAATCCTAAAGAATCTGCCTTAATTCTCATATTTATATCTTTAGTTATTAAAATTACTTTCATATCTGGATTTTTATTTTTAATTCCGAGAGTTGTTGCAATTATCATATTATCCATTGAGTCTTTTTTTAATACTGATGGTAATAAATTTAAATCACTTTCTATCTCTACCCTGAAAAAAATCTTTTTCTCTAGCTCTACCCCTTTTGCAATACACCCTTTTTTTCTTATGGTATCAAGCTCTCTAGCTGCTAAACGAGCCTGTATTGCTGTCGTACTATTTCTCTTTAAATTATCTATCTCCTCTATTACATATATAGGAACAACAACTTCATTATCTTCAAAACTATAAATACTACGATGGTCATGTATTAAAACATTAGTGTCTAGAACATAGATTTTCCTCATAAAATCATCCCCTTAATTGAATTTTTTTTAAAACTCCCTTAATTGCCTCTTCCAAAGTAGAATAACTATTTAACTCATCTTTACTTATCATAGAATCTATTTCCTTTTTACTGTATCCTAAAGAATCCAATGCCATATATAACTCTTCTTCAATCGCATTATTTAGCATATCTCCTGATGGATCTTCCATAGACATTAAATTTAATGTTTTAATCTTATTATTTAAATCTATAATTATTTGCTTTGATTTTTTTTCTCCTAATTTTGGAACTCTTTTTAACGTCTTAAAATCTTCTGTTAAAACAATCTCTCTAATATTGTCTATTGAAAATGTTGACATTATAGAAAGGGCTAGTGATAATCCTATTCCACTTATTCCTATTAACATCTCAAAAAGAACTCTTTCTCTCTCCTGTAAAAACCCTACTAGTTTAAATGCATCTTCTTTTATTACATTATATATATATAGCTCTTTTTTCTCTCCCACCTGTACTTGATCATAAGTTTTTAAAGTTATGTAAACTCTATACCCTACCCCATTTACATCCACTGCTAAATATTCTGGTTTTTTTATTTTTATTACTCCATTTAAATATTCAAACATTATTTTATCTCTCTCCTTTTAATGCTTTTTTTAAGTATTTACTTGTATAACCTTTTTTAGAAGAAGCTATTTTTTCTGGAGTTCCTGTTAAAATAACTTTTCCTCCACCATCTCCACCTTCAGGTCCTATATCGATTATGTAATCAGCATTTTTTATTACATCTAAATTATGTTCTATAATTATAACTGTATTTCCTTTTTCCACTAATCTATTAATTACTTCTAAAAGTTTTCTTATATCTTCAAAATGTAATCCTGTTGTTGGCTCATCTAAAATATATACAGTTTTTCCTTTTGATACTTTAGATAATTCACTTGCTAATTTTATTCTTTGAGCTTCTCCTCCAGATAGCGTTGTAGCAGGTTGACCTAATTTTATATAATCTAACCCTACATCTACTAATACCTTTAGTTTTCTTTCTAATGTTGGTATTGTTTTGAAGAAATCATAGGCTTCTCCCACGCTCATGTCCAATACATCTGAAATATTTTTTCCTTTGTAGTAAACTTCCAGTGTTTCCCTATTATATCTTTTTCCTCTACATACCTCACATTCAACATAAACATCAGGTAAAAAATTCATTTCAATTTTGATTATTCCAGCACCCTGACATGCTTCACATCGTCCTCCTTTTACATTAAAAGAAAAACGACCTTTTGAGTATCCCTTAGCTTTTGCATCTTTTGTTTGAGAGAAAATATCTCTAATATCATCAAATACTTTTGTATATGTAGCTGGATTTGATCTTGGAGTTCTTCCAATAGGACTTTGATCTATATCTATAACTTTATCTAAACTTTCTAATCCTTCAATAGAAGAATATTCTAATGGATAAAGCTTACCTTTATTTAATTTATTAAATAAAATTGGATAAAGAGTTTGATTTATTAGTGTTGATTTTCCACTTCCACTTACTCCTGTTACAACAGTTAAAACACCTAAAGGTATATCTACATCTACATTCTTTAAATTATTCCCCTTTGCTCCTTTTAAAGTTATATACCCTTTGGGCTCTCTTCTCTTTTCTGGTACCGTTATACCTATTTCACCTTTTAAATATCTCCCTGTCATTGAAGTCTCATTATCCATAACTTCTTGTGGTGTTCCTGCAGCTACAATTTCACCACCAAACACTCCTGCTCCCGGTCCCATATCTAAAATATAATCAGCTTGATGCATTGTATCTTCATCGTGTTCAACAACAATAAGTGTATTTCCTAACTCTTTCAATCTATTTAAAGTAGCTAAAAGTTTATCATTATCTCTTTGATGTAATCCAATACTTGGTTCATCTAAAACATACAATACACCTGTTAGCCCTGACCCAATTTGAGTTGCCAATCTAATCCTTTGAGACTCTCCTCCAGATAATGTTTTTGTCTCTCTAGCTAAACTCAAATAATCTAATCCCACATTTATCATAAACGATATTCTTTCTTTTATCTCTTTTAAGATCTCTGCTGCTATTTGTTTCTCTTTTTCTGTTAACTTTATATTTTCAAAAAAATTTAGAGCATCTTTTATACTTAGTTCTGTTATCTCAATTATATTTTTATTATAAACAGTTACAGCTAAAACTTCTGGCTTTAATCTTTTTCCATGACATACCTTACATATTCTTTCTATCATAAATCTATTTTCTATCTCTTCTCTAGAGCTCTCTGAAAACGATTCATTATATCTCCTTTCTAAATTCTTTACAATTCCTTCAAAATCCTTTTCTCCATGAAAACTAAACTCTTTTGATGTATAGTCCACTCTAAATTTCTCTCCATCAGTTCCATAAAAAATTATATCCATCTCTTTTTTAGTTAAATCTTTTACTGGTTTATCTAAATCAATTTTATATTTTTTCGCCATAGATTCAAATATTGTCCATGTATAACCCTTTTTAGCTGATGCTGCTCCTGGAACATATAATCCACCTTTTAATATTGATAAGTTTTCATCCTCTATTAGTCTACTTTCATCAATTTCTAATTTTTTCCCTATTCCTTTGCATTCAGGACAAGCTCCAAAAGGAGCATTAAAAGAGAATAGTCTCGGGTTTAAATCTGGAATACTTACATTTTCATGATCTGGACATGAAAAATTTTCACTATATAATTGTTCTCCATCTCCCCAGTTTATTATTATTTTTCCTTCAGATAGTTCTATACCTTGCTCTATACTTTGAGTTAATCTTGATTTAAACTCCTCATCTTCCTTATCTACAACAATTCTATCTACAACAACTTCAATATTATGCTTTTTGTTTTTATCTAAGTTTATTTCCTCTTCAATATAAAGAATTTCACCATTAACTCTTGCTCTTACAAATCCCTTTTTTACAAGATTTAAAAATAGATTTTTGTGTGTTCCTTTTTTATCTTTGACAACAGGACTTAAAATCATTAGTCTGTCACCATTATTAAATTTTTCATATACATTTTCTACAATTTCATCAACACTTTGTCTCTCTACTAATTTTCCACATATTGGACAATGTGCTTTACCTATATGTGCAAATAATAATCTCATATAATCATATATCTCTGTTACTGTCCCTACTGTTGATCTTGGATTTTTATTTGTTGTTTTTTGTTCAATTGAAATAGCCGGTGCTAACCCTTCTATGCTATCTACCTCTGGCTTTTTCATTTGTCCAATGAATTGTCTTGCATAAGCCGATAAACTTTCTACATATCTTCTTTGCCCTTCTGAATAAATAGTATCAAATGCTAGCGATGATTTTCCACTTCCACTTACTCCTGTTACAACAACAAATTTATACTTTGGAATTTCTATATCAAAATTTTTAAGATTATGTTCTCTAGCACCTTTTATAATTATTTTGTCTAACATTTTTCCTCCTTACTAAAAGACCCTCTTAATCAACGTAAGAGGGCTAAACTTTTTAATAATATTCAATTAGTCCATTTTCATAAAAACTAAAATAAGACTCATCACTAACAATAATATGGTCTAATAATTTTATATCTACCTTTTCTAGTAACTCTTGCATTTCTAATGTTAATTCAATATCTTTTTTAGATGGAGTTAAATTTCCACTTGGATGGTTATGAGCAAATATTATTCCTTTAGCTCTATTATCAATTGCTCTTTCCATTATCTTTCTGGGATAAACTACACTTCTATCAATTGTTCCCTTAAATAAAATCTCATCACATACAATCTTATTATCACTACTTAGGTAAATCACTTTAAACTCTTCACTTTTCAAAGTACCTACATCGTCTTTCAAATAATTTACCAAATCATTTTTGCCTTTCAAAGTTGTTAAATCAGCATTTTTCACATTTTTAAAATAGTGATTAGACATAGTTTCACCAATTACTTTTAAATATAAAGCTGTCTCTGCACCAACACCTTCAATTTCTTTTAAATCATTTAACTCAGCATTTATCACTTTATCTATGCTTTTAAATTTTGACAATAAATTCTTTGCAATACCTTTACAATCTTTTAATTTTATTGAATAAGTTAACAGTAGCTCTAAAATTTCATAATCCTCTAAACCCTTATATCCAACTTTTAAATACTTCTCTCGTAATCTCTTTCGGTGTCCTTGCATTTGGTTTTTTTCCAAAATAATCACCCCTTATTACTTTATTGAAATATTTCATAAACCTCATCTTTTGTTTTCATTATTTTAGGAATTTCTACTGCTGCTTTCAAAATAGGATACGCCAAAACTGCTCCAGTTCCTTCTCCTAAACGCATCTCCATATGTAAAAATGTTTTTAAATCTAGTGCTGTCATAACGACTTTCATTCCTGGTTCTTCACTCATATGAGTTCCTATTAGGTAATTTTTTACCTTTGGTTCTATTCTAGTTGCAACTAATGCTGCTACTGCTGATATAAAACCATCTATTAACATAGGCTTTCTCTCTAATGCTGCACCTAAGTAAAGTCCAACCATACATGCTATATCAAGTCCACCAACGCATCTTAAAACTTCTATTGGCTCTTTATTAAATAAATCATATTTCAGACAAGCATCTTTTATCACATCTTTTTTTCGTCTTAATCCTTCATCTGAAAGTCCTGCACCACAACCTACAACTTTTTCTATATCCTCTTTTGTTAAGGCGTATAATATAGCTGAACTTGTTGTTGTATTAGCTATTCCCATCTCTCCATTAGAGAAGAAATCATACTCTTTTTTTTCTTTTATTATTTCTACTCCAACTAAGATTGCTTTTATTACCTCATCTAAACTCATAGCAGGTTCCTTACTAAAATTTTTAGTTCCATAAGCTATTTTTTTTACGTATAAGTTTTCATAGTTTCTTGGAATATCTCCTTTTATTCCAATATCTATCAAATTTAGAGGTATTCCTAAACTTTTACATAAAATTCCAATAGCTGCAAAAGAGCTTAACATTGCTTCTGAAACTATTCTTGTATATTCTATTGGACAAGATGATACTCCTTCTTCTATAACTCCATTATCAGACGATGCTATAAAATGACACCCAGCTTTTAGTTCATTTAAGGGTTGGCCTGTTATTCCCGCTACTTTCATTGCTAAATCTTCTAAAACACCTAAACTTTTCTCAGGTTTCATTCTAGAATCTAATATTTTTTTACACTCTTTTATAGCTTCTGTATCAACACCAATTATATCATTTTGAATCTTTTTTATTCTGTCCAATTTTAGCCCCCTATATTTAATCCCTTTAATATGGGATATCCTTCAGAAAATTCAATTATAACTACACCACCATTTTCTACACTAAACTTCCAATAAGATTCTAATCCATTAGAAAAGTAATGACTTAAAATAGTATTAATTACTCCCCAGTGAGTAACTAAAACTGTTGTTCCATCTAAATCAACTTTCTTCTCTATAAAATTAATAGCTCTTTTTTGAAGCTCTAAAACACTTTCGCCAGTTATATAATTATAATTTTCCCAATTACTTTGACTCTTTTTTAACTCCTCTGGATATTTGTCCAAAAGTTCTTTATAACTATGTCCTTCAAATATTCCAAAATTTAGTTCACGTAATTCTTGATCAATTAAGATTTCTAATTTTTTATAATTTACAATCTCTGCTGTGTCTATTGCTCTTCTTAAATCGCTTGCATATATCTTTTCATAATTTATACTTTTTAAAATTTCCCTAGTTTTTTCTGCCTGCTCTTTTCCTTTTTCTGTTAATTCTGGATCTAAAATTCCATAGTAAACCCCTTCAATATTTAATTTTGATTCACCATGCCTAACTAAAATAATTTGCCCCATCAATCTCACCTATAAAGTTACATACATTAAAACTAACGAAAGTACTGAAGATAACTCTAACAATGCTCCTAAAGTATCCCCAGTTATACCACCTATTTTTTTTGTCATTAACTTTCCAAATAAAAATCCACAAACAATTAGTATATTTAAAACAATAAATAAACTTATAAATGGTAACATAAAGTACTGAGCTATTCCATATAATATAGCTGTAACAGTGACATAAGATATTAATAATCCCATCTTATCAGTGTTATCAACAAAAGTTTTACCCATTCCAGTGGCTCTTGCATAAGGCTCAAAAGCACAGTTGACTACACTATTTATTCTAGCTAATATAGGTACAATAAGCATTATTACACCTTGATTTACTCCAAACAATTCAGATGTTTCTACTAAGAAAGCAACTTTAAATATAAAGTAAAGTATTAAAACTAAAACACCATTTGTTCCAACTCTAGAGTCTTTCATAATCTCTAACATTTTTTGTTTACTTCTATAGCTAAATATTCCATCAAAAGTATCCGCTAGACCATCTAAATGTAATCCACCAGTTACTATAACATCAAGAGTAACTAAGATTATTGCTATTAAAATAGGCGATGGAATAAATGTTTCTAAAACCATTGCCACAGCTAAGTTTATAATACCTATCACTAATCCTACTATTGGAAACCATTTCATCCCTTTTCCTAAAGCTTTCGAATCAAAAGTTTTTCCTCCTGGAAATGGTAATCTTGTCATAAATTTAAAAAGTAAAGCTAAACCTTTCATTTTCTCCTCCAAACTCTATTTTAATTTTAACTCTAATCCAGAAACTATTAAATACGCTTCATGGCATTCTTTTGCAACCAATTGATTTATTCTACCGCCTATATCTCTAAAATATCTTCCTAAAGCATACGGAGGAACTAATCCCATTCCAACTTCATTAGAAACTACAACCATATCTAATGAACTATTTTTTATAAAATCTATTAATTTTTGAACTTCATTTTCAATCTCTTCCTCAATCTCTTTAACAATATCTTGAGTTATTTTATCCCAGTTGATATCTCTATCCATAATCATAATATTTGTGACTAAATTTGTTAAACAATCTAGTAATACAACTCCATTTAACTCTTTATATTCTTCTAAAATTTTATAAAGATTTTTATATGCCTCTATTGTTATCCAATTTTCTCCTCTTTGAATTTTGTGTAGTCTTACTCTTTCCTTCATCTCTTCATCAAAAGATATCGCTGTAGCTACATAAATCTTCTCCTTATTCAATTGAAAAACTTTTTTTTCAGCAAATGAACTTTTCCCACTTCTTGCTCCACCAGTTACATAAATTATTTTCCCCAAGCATCTCACCTTTTATCCCTTTATAATACTTTAATAGTATCACAATCTAATCAAAACTTCAACATAACGAAAAAGAGTGCTTAAATATATTAAGCACTCTAACTATTTATTATTATTTTTGGAAATGTCTCTCTAATAATCCTAAGAAAGCTCTTCCGTGTCTAGCTTCATCTTTAGCCATTTCATGAACTGTATCGTGAATTGCATCGAATCCTAATTGTTTAGCTCTCTTAGCAATATCGAATTTTCCTGAAGTTGCTCCATACTCAGCTTCTACTCTTCTCTTTAAGTTCTCTTCTGTAGAATCAGTTACAACTTCTCCTAATAACTCTGCAAATCTTGCAGCGTGACCAGCTTCTTCAAAAGCTATTCTTGTATAAGCTTCTGCTACTTCTGGATATCCTTCTCTATCTGCTACTCTAGCCATTGCTAAGTACATTCCAACTTCCATACACTCTCCGTTGAAGTTTGCTCTTAATCCTTCGATGATCTCTTCATCTCCGCAAGCTAATCCTTCTCCTACTTTGTGCTCAGTTGCCCAAACTCTTCCTGCAGTTTCATCATAAGCAACACATTTATCTAATCCTACCTTACATAAAGGGCAAGCTCCTAAAGCCTCTTCAAATACTTCTCCACATACTGTACATTTTACTTTTGCCATTTTAAATCCTCCTCGATTATTTTCTGTCTATATTTTATATTTTTTTATATTTTTTAAAATTGTTACAATTACTATTTTGTAATTATTACAATTTTGTTCACAAGAATAATATACACCTTTTTTGTGGATATGTCAAACTTTTTTTATTTATTTTTTAAAAAAAAGAAAATTATAAAATATCAGTAGTCATATAGAATACTCACTCTGATATTTATCAAAATTTAATTTATTTTAAATTTTAAAATATTTATAAATAAGGAGGTTTTTATGTTAGTTCGAGTGTTAAGCTCAAGTTATTTAGGAATTGAACCATTTTTAGTTGAAGTCGAAGTTGATGTGACTAATGGTCTTCCTATTTTTAATATAGTTGGTTTAGGTGATGCAACTATATCAGAAAGTCGCGATCGGATAAGGTCAGGAATTAAAAATATGGGTTATTTATTAGATCCTAGAAGAATTGTTGTTAATTTGACTCCTGCTAACATAAGAAAAAAAGGATCACACTTTGATCTACCTATTGCCATTGGAATAATGGTTGGAATGAAATTTCTTTCTGATTATAAAGGTATTTTAAGAGAATATCTACTGATGGGTGAACTTTCTTTAACTGGAGAAGTTAGAAGATCTGAAGGCATAATTAGCGGTGTTTTATTGGCTAAAAGTAAAGGATTTAAAGGAGTTATTATTCCTGAAGAAAATTTAGAAGAAGCTTCAATTATAAAAGATATTGATATTATTGCTGTTAAAAATCTTAGAGATGTTGTTAAATTTATAGAAGAAGGTATTACTCGTAGTAAAAGAGTTGTAAATACAATAAAAAACTTTGAATATACTTTAGATATGTGGGACGTTAAAGGGCAAATAAGAGCTAAAAGAGCACTTGAAATTGCTGCCGCTGGAGGGCATAATATAATAATGATTGGAGCTCCTGGAAGTGGTAAATCTATGTTAGCTAAAAGATTAACTGGCATACTACCACCTATGTCAGAGAGTGAAATTATTGAAACTACTAAAATTTATAGTATTGCCGGTGAACTCAGTGAAAGAGTTCCTATCATCATTAACCGACCATTTAGAGACCCTCATCATACATCTACAACATCCTCTATAATCGGAGGTGGTAGAACACCTAAACCAGGTGAAATAAGTTTAGCTAATAATGGTGTACTATTTTTAGATGAATTTACAGAGTTTGATAGAGTCGTTATTGAAAGTTTAAGAGAACCTTTAGAAGAGAAAAGAATATCTATAACACGAAGCTTAGGAAAAATGGAGTTCCCTGCCAAATTAATCTTTATCGCTGCATGTAATCCATGTTTTTGTGGAAATGGATTTGATGAAGAGTTATGTACATGTACACCTTATGACATTAGAAGGTATACAAAAAAACTTTCAGGTCCTATTATTGATAGAATTGATTTATATGTTGAAATTTACAGGCTCAATGATAAAGAGATTTTAGATGAAGATCGAGGTGATACTTCTCAAATTATCAGAGATCGAGTTATGAAAGCTAGAGAACTTCAAAATATGCGCTTTAATAATAATAAACTTAATCGTGATATGAATAATAACGAAGTTGAAAAATATTGTTCTTTAAATAATGAATGTGAGCAAATAATTAGAACAGCTATTAGAAATTTAAATTTATCCATGAGAACATATCATAAAATTTTAAAAGTTGCTAGAACAATTGCAGATTTAGGAAACTCTTCTAATATTGAAAAGCATCATTTGCTAGAAGCCATTAATTTTAGAAAAAATTAAATAATAAATAATAAAAAAGGAGAAGCAATTTTTTAGAACTACTTCTCCTTTTTAAAGTTATTATCTATTTTTTTCAACTACTACTTTTGCTAAAACACCGTTGATAAACTCATGTGATTTCTCATCACCATATTTTTTTGCTAATTCTACAACTTCGTTAACAACTATCTCAGCTGGAACATCCTCAAATAAAACCTCATATGTCGCTATTTTTAAAAGTGCTTTTTCAACATTTCCAATTCTTTCTAAGCTCCAACCAGTAATATTATTTTTTAATGTTTCTGTAATTTTCTCATCATTTAAAGCCATTCCATTAGAGTATTTTTCAATAAACTCTTTTTCATTTGTATTTAAATTAGTTTCATCTCTTAACATATAACTTGCTAAAGTTTCATCTATCTTTACTTCAGTTAACTCCGATTCAAAAACTATTTTAAATAACTCTTCTCTTGCTACTCTTCTACTCATTATTGTTTCCTTTCTAATCCTTTAATCTATTTAATATTTGTTTTTTTAACTTCTCTTGAAAATCTCTATCTCCTAATTTAAATCCAATAAATGCCAAAAATAATATAAAAATAGTTTTTAGCATTCCATACTCAACTAAAAGAACTCCTATCACTAACCCTAAGATGGCATATAGATATTTCTTAAAATTAAGAATAAAATTTTCAATAATCTTTTCCAACATCATATCTGCTCCTCCTATTCAATTGAGTCTCTTCTAGGTGATAATCTAGAAATTTTTACCTCTATATAATCAACTTTTAAATCTAACTTTTGTTCTAAATTAGTTTTTATCAAATTTTGTATATCTACTGTTTTTGACGATAGATTATTATTTGATATCATATCTAAATTTAATTTAACAAAATATTTGCTTCCTCTATTTCCACACTCTATTTTTAAACCTTTTATATCGCTATCTTTTGACAAAATCTCTCTTATTAAATTTTTTACTGTATCTGTTGAAATATGAACTGATCCATGTTCATTTTTTATAACATAATCTTTTTCTTTGGAAAAATTAGATAATAATTTTAATATTGATATACACATATATATTAAGCATATATTAAAAATAACAACTTTAAATATAAGTGAGCTTGTGTCTATTGTTGAAAAATATTGTGGCATTGTTATATACCCTATTCCTGTTACAGCTATAGTAAATATTCCTATCCATGCAAAGAAAAATATTAACTTTTTTATCAATAAACTCACCCCTGTAAAGAAAGATTAGAGGCGTAATAAAACGCCTCTCTCATATTTTAATTATACAATCTCTATATCCTCATGCTTTTCTTCATACTCATCTGTTAAAATTTTTACATCCTGTACAAATACATTCACTTCTACAACTTTTAATCCAGTCATTGTACTCACTGCTGTTAAAACATTTTTTTGAACATTTTGAGCAACCTCAGAGATTTGATATCCATACTCAACTATAATATATATCTCTACACTGCACTCTTTTTCTCCAACTTCTACTTTAACCCCATTTGTAAGTCTCTTTTTCCCTAGCATTTTACTAACTTCATCTGCTACTCCACCTGCTAATTTATAAACTCCAGAAACATCTTGTGCTGCCTTTGCTGATATCGTCTTTACAACATCATCTGCTATTTTTATATTTCCTAACTCGTTCATAAAAACACCTCCGTAGATATTATACATATATTATTACATTTATTTAAAGTTTTTCCTAGCTATTATTTAATTTTTTTCAAAATTTTCTTCAATAAACTTCGTTGTAACTTTTCCTGCTCTGTATACCTTATTGTCTAGTACCTCTAAATGGAATGGAATTGTTGTATCAATTCCCTCTATAATAAATTCATTTAATGCTCTTTTCATCTTTTCTATGGCTTCTTCTCTAGTGATTCCATGGACAATAAGCTTTCCAATCATAGAATCATAGTATGGAGAAATTTCATATCCTTGATATGAGTGTGAATCTACTCTAACTCCAGGTCCTCCTGGAACAATATAAGTTTCTAATTTTCCTGGTGATGGTAAAAATCCTGCTGTTGTATCTTCAGCATTTATTCTACATTCAATTGCATGTCCAAATAATACAACATCTTCTTGAGATATGTTTATTCTCTCTCCTTCTGCAACTTTGATTTGTAATTTAATAATATCTATTCCCGTTACCATCTCAGTTACTGTATGCTCAACTTGAACTCTTGTATTCATTTCCATAAAATAGAAGTTATCATCTTTATCAACTAAAAATTCTAAAGTTCCTGCTGAATCATAATTAATAGATTTTGCTAATTTTACAGCAGCCTCACCCATTGCTTTTCTAACTTTTGATGGTAATTTATACGATGGTGCTTCCTCTATTAACTTTTGATGTCTTCTTTGAATAGAACAATCTCTTTCTCCCAAGTGAATAACATTTCCATGTTTATCTCCCATAATTTGAATTTCAACGTGTCTTGGGTTTTCAACAAACTTCTCTATATAAACATCTGGATTTCCAAATGCAGACTCTGCTTCTGTTTGAGCAGCGATGATTTTGCTTTCTAACTCTTCTGGAGTTCTAGCTAATCTCATACCTTTTCCACCACCACCTGCAGTAGCTTTTATCATTACTGGATATCCTATTCTTTCTTCTACTTCTTTTCTAGCTTCCTCTATACTTCTTATAATTCCTGTTCCATTTGTTAATGGTACATCATTTTCTATTGCAGTTTTTCTAGCTGTAGCTTTATCACCCATGCTTTCAATAGCTTCTGGACTTGGTCCAATAAATGTTATGTTATGAGTTTGGCATATTCTTGCAAATCTAGCATTTTCAGATAAAAATCCATATCCAGGATGTATTGCATTTGCTCCTGTTATCTCTGCTGCCGCTAATATATTAGGTATTTTTAAATATGACTCTGTACTTAAAGGTCCCCCTATACAAACTGCTTCATCTGCTAATCTAACGTGTAAACTATCTTTATCTGCTTCTGAATAAACAGCAACTGTTTTTATTCCTAACTCTCTTGCTGCTCTTATTATTCTAACAGCGATTTCACCTCTATTAGCAATCAATATCTTTTTAAACATAAAATCCTCCCAATTATCTTGCTGTGGCCTTTACTTTTAATAACACTTTACCGTAGTCAACTACGCCTCCATCTTCTACAGTTATCTCCATTACTTCTCCTCCTACTGTAGACTTTAACGGTGTTTTTAATCCCATTACATAAATATAACCAAGATCTTGTCCTACTTTAATTTTATCACCTATTTTAACTGCATCTTTATAGAAATATTTTCCTATTCCTGTAGAGACTACAGTTTTTATATTCTCCTCTTTTTTACCTGTCTCTTTTGCAGGTTGTGGAGTTTCTTTAGGCATTACAACTTTTGGCTGTGGAGATTTTTTTATTTTTATTTTTAAATTTTCATTTTCCTCATAACTAATTTCAGTTAATCCACATTCACTTAAAACATTAATTAAATCTTCAATTTGAAACTCTTCTTTTTTCATAAGTTCCTCCATCAGTTTTTATCACTTATTTTAACATAATTTAAAAAATCATTCAAGATTACATTACAAGTGTAATTTTATCTTATAACTACACTTTTTTCTCCTAATAACTCCTCTATTTTTCTTATTAATCTAGGAGTTATTTCAATCGTCAGTTTTGAGTTTTTTATCTCTTTATTCCCATTAATATCTATAGCAAAACTTAAAGGAACTTCTCCTTTACTATCTAAAAGTATCTCTTTTAATCTATTGTACTTGTCTTTAGATTTCTCATTAATTAGTATATATATTCTATTTTTTTTATTAAACTCTATTGAATTTAAAGCTTTCATATTTTTCACAACTAATTTTTTATTTTCGTTTCCATTAAAATAATCAACTTGAATACTTCCATCTATTACTACAGCTTTACCTTCAAGTTCTATATTTAAATAATCTTTATATTCTCTTGGAAAAATAATTCCAGAAATTTGATCATAATAATCTTCAATAACAAATGTACACATAGGTTCTTTTGTTTTTTTTGTTAATATTTTTTTCACATCCCTTAGTATACCATAAGTTTTAATTATATGCAGGGAATTTTCTAATTTTATTTCTGAAATTTTGTTCATTTTATACGTTTTTATTAGCCAATCATACTTATCCAAAGGATGTGCACTATAATAAAAACCTAAAAATTCTTTTTCTTTTTCTAATTTTTCATCTGGAGTAAAGTCTGTTACATCAGGTAAAACAAAATTTACCATCTCTGATTTCGCTCCTCCAAAAAGATTCATCTGTTGAATATCATCTTCTTTTATTTTTTTATTAGCATAGTCGATAACTTTCTCAATTGATTCTATTTTTTGCTTACGATTTCCAGGAAGGGAATCTAAAGCTCCAGAATAAACCAGTGCTTCTATATTTTTTTTATTAAGCCCCTGTCCTCTCAATCTATAAATAAAATCTTCATATCTTAAATAATTTCCATTTTTTTCAAATTCAGCTTGAATTTTTTGAGCTAAACTTTCTCCAACATTCTTTATAGCTGCTAGAGAGAATCTAATTCCACCATCTTCTACAGTAAATTTAGATACTGGATTGTTAACATCTGATAACTTTAGCTCTAATTTATGTGCTTTTGCATCCTCTATATAAAATGCAACATTCTCTACATTACTTTTTTCAGATGTCATTATTGAAGCATAATACTCCTCAGGATAAAAATGTTTAAAATATGCTGTCCAATAAGCTATTAAGGCATAAGCTGCTGAATGGGATTTATTAAATCCATATCCTGCAAACTTATCTATTAAGTCAAATATCTCTTCTGCTTTTTCTTTAGAATATCCATTATTTATAGATCTTTTAACAAACTTTTCTCTATTTTCATCCATTATAGAAGCTTGTTTTTTTCCCATTGCTCTTCTTAAAAGATCAGCTTCTCCTAAAGAATAACTAGCCATTATATTAGCTATTTTCATTACCTGTTCTTGATATAAGATAACACCATATGTCTCTTTTAAAACTTTTTCTAAAGTTGGATGGGGATATTTTATCTCTTCCAATCCATTTTTGCAATTTATAAAACTCTCAACCATTCCAGATCCTAATGGTCCAGGACGATAAAGAGCCAATAGTGCTATTACATCTTCAAACCTATTAGGTTTTAATTGAACCAATATTTTTCTTATACCTATTGATTCTAGTTGAAACACTCCTAAACTATCTCCTGACGAAAGCATTTCATATACTGGAGCTTCATTTAATGAAATCTCTTCTAACTTTATATCTTTTCCTTTACTTTCCTTAATATACTCAATAGTTCTCTGAATATTAGTCAAGTTTCTAAGTCCTAGAAAATCCATTTTAAGTAAACCTAACTCTTCTAGTTCTTTCATTTGATACTGCGTCGAAATTTTATGATCCTTATTGTCACTATATAAAGGAACTACTTCCATTAATGGATCTTTAGTTATTACAACTCCAGCGGCATGTATAGAAGCATGTCTAACCTTATTCTCTAATCTTTGCGATAGATTCACTAGGTTTCTAATTTCATTATCCTCTGTATATAACTCTCTAAGTTCAGAATTTGCTTTCAAAGCTTCCTCTAATGTTGAAAATGCAGGTATTAGTTTTGCTATTTTATCAACTTTAGCTAAGTTCACATCTAATACTCTTCCAACATCTCTTAGAGCCGCTCTAGCTTTCATTCTACCAAAAGTTATTATTTGCGCTACTTTATCCTCACCATATTTTTGAGTTACATATTCAATTACTTCTTCTCTTCTCTCCTGACAAATATCTATATCTATATCTGGCATTGATATTCTCTCAGGATTTAAAAATCTTTCAAAAATTAAATTGTATTTTATTGGATCTAAATCTGTTATTTTTAAAGCATAAGCAACTAGACTTCCTGCCGCAGATCCTCTTCCAGGTCCAATTGGTATATTTTTTCCTTTTGCATAAGAGATAAAATCCCATACAACTATAAAGTATTCCTCATAACCCATTTTCAAAATAACATCTAATTCATACTCTACTCTTTTTAAAAGTTCCTCACTTAAACCACTTGGATATCTCTGAGATAATCCTTTATATACAATTTTTCTTAAAAACTCTCCTGGTGTTTTTACACAATTTGGGATTTCATATTTTGGAAACTTTAACTCTCCAAACTCTAAATTTAAATTGCATTTCTCTGCTATCTCTTCAGTTATATCAATAGCGTCAATAAATTCTTCACCTAAAGAATTTATAATTTCCATTCTACTTTTTAAAAATAACTCTTTAGTTTCTATTTTCATTCTATTTGTATCTGAAACCTTAGCTCCAGTTTGAATACAAATAACTAAGTCTTGTAGTACATGATCTCCTTCATAAACATAATGCGTATCATTTGTTGCTACACATTTTAATTCATGTTTTTTAGAATATCTTTGTAACTCTTTATTCAATTCTCTTTGACCTTCAACTCCATTACCTTGAACCTCTAAATAAAAATTTTCTTTACCAAAAATTTCTATATAACTCGTTATTTTTTCATCTATTATTTTCTCTTTTTCATTTTCAAGAATTGCTCTTGAGACTTCTCCCTGCATACATGCTGATAAAGCTATGATACCTTCACTATGCTTCTTTAAAAACTCTTTATCCACACGAGGTCTATAATAAAATCCCTTTAAAAATCCTACTGAAGATATTTTCAAAAGATTTTTATAACCAGTTAGATTTTTAGCTAAAAGTATCAAGTGAAAATTTCTTCCCTCTTTTTTTTCCATTTCAAACTCTGATACATATGCTTCAATACCAATAATCGGTTTGATACCTTTCTTCATAGCACATTTATAAAACTCTATAGCTCCATACATATTCCCATGATCTGTAATAGCTATTGCTTTCATATTTAAACTTTTAGCTCTTTCTAAATACTCCTCTATTCTTCCAACCCCATCTAGGAGACTGTACTCTGTGTGTAAATGTAAATGAACAAAGTTTTTATTCATCTGCTCCTCCTCTTAATGGTTTTTCTACTTTAAAATTTTTATAAAAAACAGCAGTTCCAACTAAATATAAAACTACTGTTAGATAGTATGGAAAATTATATGATATATTTTCCATTAAATATCCTGCTATAATCATACTTATCGCTCTTGTTACATTAGATGACATAGATACTACACTACTCATCAACGCTCTATTTTCATAATCTACGGTCTCCAAAGATATATTTTGAATAAGTGGCTGATTTAAATTCATCAAAGTTGACCTCAATAAAAATGAAACTCCTAATATAAATATACCTTGAGGAAATGCAATTGAGATTAAAAATGGAATTGATAACAGCTGACATATTACAACGGTATTCTCTCTTCCTAATACTTTAGAAATATATGGAACTAATAAACCTCCTATAACTAATCCCAATTGAGATAACCCCATAATAATCCCCACTTTTTCATTATCTATATTTAAAGAAAATTTCAAATATACACTAAAAAATGGAATTACCAATCCTGCTCCAAAACCTATAATTGTATTATAAATAACAAATTTTAAAGCTTGGCCACTCATAACCTCTTTAAAGCCTTTGAAAAAATCTTTGCTTTTCTTATTTTTTATTATCTCTCTATCTTTCAATCCATTTAAAGGATAAAAACTAAATAAAATTAAAAAAGCACAAAATAAATAAACCAATGGAATTGATTTTTCTACTGCAAAAATTTTTCCAAAAGTTTTAATCAATCTTCCAGCACCATAACTAGCACAAACAGTCCCTAAACTCTGACTCACAAAATTCTTACTAAAAACCCTCACTCTCTCTTTTTCCGATGAATTTTCAATTAAAAGTACTCCTATTGAAGAAAATGGAAATCCATATCCTATCCCCATTATTCCAGAAAATAATTTGATTAAAAATGGATTTGTTAAAAAACTTACTCCTAAAATTCCAATACTCATTAAAATTAGTCCCAATGAAATTGTTTTTTTAAAACCAAGTTTTGAACTTAAATAGGCATTTAACATTGATCCTAATGCAATTGATACACTCCCAATTGAGAGTACTTGCCCTACTATCCCTTCACCAAAACCTAAATTTTTAACATGTATTCCTGTAAAAACATTGAATACACCTGAAACTATAGCTGTTGTTATTACATTTATCAAAATAATTCTATCTATTTGTTTCAACTTTATCTCCCCCTAAAATTGACCTAATATATTATACAATATAAATTTATAAAAAAAAATACTTCTAAATATTTATTAGAAGTACAAAAAAATGAAACGACCTTCCGGGGGGGATAGAAGGTCGTCTACAGGGGGGGATTAAATAATACTTTTGTAAGTATAAAATCTTCTTATAATTAAAAAATTATTTCTAACTTTCTAATTATATTTTTTTGACGTAAAGTTTTTTAAAAAAGTTTTATTTTTTTATTTTTTTTCAAAAATATCTATATTTACTTCAACTGTAGTTTTTAATTTATCTAATGCAAATAATTTTTCAACACCCTTTTGTGGACTTCTCCATCTATAAGGAGTCATATTAAATAGATTTTCTATACTTTCTTTTTCTAAAATCTCCGTTTCATACTTTAAATTTATAGTTTCTAAATGCTTAAATATTTTTAAATCCTCTACAGGAGAGTAGAACTCTTTTCTTACAGATTCGTAAACTACCTCTTTTAATTGTAATAGATGATTTTCACCAGTTGAAACAACTATTAATTTTCCACCTTTTTTTAAAGTTCTCATATTTTCTTCTGGTATTATTTTAGCAAACATACAGATTATAAAATCTAATGATTCATCCTCTATTGGTAAAGAACTTGCGCTTGCTACAATCCATTCCATATTTTTATATGACTTTGCTGCTGAAATAACAGCCTCTTTTGAAATATCTATTCCTACAATATTACTATTTATGTTTAGCGCATCTAACTTTTCTTTTAATCTATTTGTATAATATCCCTCTCCACAACCTATATCTAGTATATTTAATTCTTTTTTATTATCTAAGTAATTTTCAACAATTTTATTAACACCATCAGATATTCCTCTGTAATAACCTTTTTCCAAATAATTTTTTCTACTTAAAACCATTTCTTTATTGTCACCAGGAATTTTACTATTTTTCTGATTAGATAATAATAAATTTACATGACCATATTTTGAAATATCAAAGTTATGATTTCCCTCACATATATATTTTCTTTCTATTCTTGTCATTTTTTTATTACAAACTGGACAAATTATCATTTTATCTACCTCACTATTTTTTTCTCTTCTGTATATTATATCATATATTTTATGTTATAATATGTTAAAAAATATTGGTGGTGATTAATTTATGTACGAAAATTTTTTTAATGATTTTATCGTTAATTTTTATGAAAAAATTGAAGATGAATTCGAAATATTAATGAAAAAAGAAAAAACTAAAAAATTATCTGTTGGAAATTTAGAGATAGATGTTATCGATTACTTAGATGACAGTAAAACACCTATTATCGAAACTATAAAAGATGGTGAAACTGGAATTGAAATTTTTCTTAAGAACAAGGAACAAATTCCGTCTCCATATAGTGTAGAAGAAATCTATCATCCATTTTCTTTAGCTGTTTTAGTTGATAAATTAATAAAAAAAAGTAAATATGTGGATATTCTAGAAAATTTTTATGTGCAATCGGAAGAGTTAGCAAAAGATTTTTTAAAGAAACAACAATTAGATTCAATAGATATTGTAGCAGAAGGTTTCGAAATTTTTGCTATTTCTAAAGCTACAGGCACATATAAAATTGCTGAAGGCGTTGTCACAGAAATTCTTTTAATAAATGACAGAGTTTTTGTAAATATAAAAAATGAAGATAACGAAGTAATTACTGCTCATGTTGTTGAATGTAATGCTGCAGATTTAGCAATGCTTTTAAATAATCTTTTAAATAAACAATAACTAAAAAAATGGCGGTAGTTTCTACCGCCATTAATATATAACTTGAAAATCTTTAAATTCTGGTTTGTCTAATATATCTTCATCTATCTCACTAACGCGACTCATAGAGGAACCTATCTTTAAATATTTTTTAAAATTATCTATTATTTTTTCATCTCCCTGAGCAAAAACTTCTACATTATCATTTGATAAATTTTTTACACTGCCAGTAATTCCAAGTCTTGTTGCATTTAAATATGCTGTTATTCTATAACCTACTCCTTGAACTTCACCCTTAATTATAAAATGATATGTTTTCATTTTTACCTCCAAAACTGATATTTATCTAGATAAAATTTCAACAATTTTCAATATTACTTTTACTGATTGTTCCATTGATTCTATTGGAATAAATTCAAATTTACCATGAAAGTTGTGTCCACCTGTGAATATGTTTGGACAAGGTAGCCCTTTAAATGACAGTCTTGCTCCGTCAGTTCCACCTCTAATTGGCTTTATTATTGGTTTTACCCCAACTTCTATCATTGCATTTTTAGCTAAATCTACGATATGATAAACTGGTTCTATCATCTCTCTCATATTATAATAGCTATCTTTTAATGTTAAAATTATCTCTGCATCTTTGTATTTTCCTTGAAGATATTTTACAGCATTTTCAATTAGTTCCTTCTTTTCTAAGAACTTCTCTTTTGAATGATCTCTTATTATATAATCTATCTCTGTTGTTTCTATTGTTCCTTTAAAATTAGTTAATAAAAAGAACCCTTCATACCCTTCTGTATATTCAGGTCTTTCATTAGCTGGCAACATATCATTTAGTTCCATTGCTAATAACATCGCATTTATCATCTTATTTTTTGAAGCTCCTGGATGAATATCTCTTCCTTTGATTACTATATTTGCTGATGCGGCATTGAAGTTTTCAAACTCTAATTCTCCAACTTCTCCTCCATCAATTGTATAAGCAAACTTTGCTCCAAACTTTTCTACATCAAATAAATTTGCACCTCTTCCTATCTCTTCATCAGGAGTTATTCCTATTTTAATTTCTCCATGCTCAATAGTTGGATTCTCTTTTAAATATTTTAATGCTGTCATTATTTCAACTATACCAGCTTTATCATCTGCTCCTAAAAGCGTTGTTCCATCTGTTACAATTAATTTTTGATTTACATATTTTTTTAATTCTGGAAAATCTTTTACTGTCATTGATATATTTAAATCACTATTTAGTATAATATCATTACCATCATAGTTATCTATAATTCTTGGCTTTATATCATTACCATTAAATGATGGTGCTGTATCCATATGTGCTATAAATCCTATTGTTGGAATATCTTTTTGTGTATTTGATGGTAGTGTCCCCATAATATATCCATTTTCATCTAATGATATATCTACTAAACCAATCTCTTCTAAATCTTTAACTATAATCTTAGCTAAATTCCATTGAATCTCACTACTTGGACACGATTGACTTTTTGAATCTGATGTCGTATCAATTTTAACATATTGTAAAAACTTCTCTACTAAAAAACTCATTTTTCCTCCCAAAATTTACTTAAAATTATTTAACCCATATATAAATTAACATAATTTATTTGAAAAAAATAGTCTATTTTGCAAATTTATCAAAAATATGTTAACATCTTATGTAAAATAAATTTTGTGAGGTTTAAATTTGAGATTAGAAAAATATTTAGTTCAATGTGGTGTTGCTAGTAGAAAAAAAATTAAAACTGCAATTGCTCAAGGAAGAGTTACTGTTAATGGGAATATTGAAGTTAACGATGCTACTGATGTTGAATGGGGAGAAGATATTATTACTTTTGATGGAATAATTCCAGAAAAAAAGCAGCTAAAATACTATATTATGTATAAAATAGCAGGATATATAACTGCCATGGAAGATGAAAATAAAAAAACTGTTGCTGAACTTTTACCTGAATATATTGATAAAAATTCTGTTTTCCCTGTAGGACGACTTGATCGTGATACTGAAGGGGTTTTATTATTTACAAGTGATGGTGATTTAAGTCATGCTATGGCTCATCCAGATAGAAATATGGAAAAAACATACTATGTTGAACTAGATAAAGAAATTTCCCAAGAAGATATTATTGCTTTAGAGCAAGGTGTCATTCTAGATACCAACTATGCTGCACTTCCAGGTAAAGTGGAATATTTAAATTCTAAATGTATTCATTTGACTATTACAGAAGGAAAGTATCATCAAGTAAAAAAAATGTTAAAAGCTGTTAAAAATAAAGTTATCTACCTTAAAAGAGTAAAGTTTGGTAATTTAACTCTTGATGGAATGATTCCTGGTGAAGTTAAAGAGATTAAAAGAGAAGATATTATTATATAAAAAAGATGCTGAAAAATTTTTCAGCATCTTTTTTTATCCAATTACTAAATAAGTTACAAAAGTAGAAAGAGCTAATACAAATCCTATTGCCGATTCATAAGGAATTAATTTTAATCTTTCTTCTAATTTTGTATTACTAGCTCCACCTGTACTATGGAAAAATGATCCATGAGGTAGGTGATCTAAAACTGTAGCTCCTGAGTTTACCATTGCAGCTCCCCAAACAGCACTTACTCCAGCTGCTAATATTACTCCTGAAAATGTTGCTGATGCTATTGTTGCTCCAGCTGTTGTTGATGCTGTGGCTCCAGACATTAATGCTCCAGCTATTGGTGCTATTAATTGTTCACTAATATTTGCTTTTCCTAAAACAGATAGTATAACATCTTTTAATGTTGAGTTTTTTATTATTCCAGCAACTGTTCCAGTTCCTATTAAAAGAATAGCTACTCCTGACATCTTTTGTAACCCATATTCCATAGATTCTTTTAACTTTGAAGTTTTACCCATTGCTACAATTCCAACTAATCCTCCAACTGGTAATGCTATTAAAGGATCTATATTAATTCCTGCTATTGGTCTTAAAGCTAGTAAACTTATAGTTATAATTGGCCCTATTATACTTCCAAAAAAACTTGGTAAATTTTCTCCACTACCTTGTTCAATTTCACTTTCTAAAACTTTTTCACCCTTTTCAACTAAAAGTTTAGCTATTAAAATTGTTGCAAATAATCCAACTATTGCCGGAATTATATTTACCCACATTACAGATGGAAGAGGTGCTCCAAAATTTTCCGCAGCTGCTATTGTATTTGGATTTGGTGATATTATATTCCCTGATTTTCCTCCACCTATCATTGCACATAGCATTGCCATTTTAGATATTTTTAATCTTTTTGCAATAGCTAAAGCTATTGGTGATACAGTTATTACTGCTACATCTATAAATACTCCTATTGCTGTTAAAATAAGTGCTGATAAAGCTAATGCAAATATTGCTCTCTTTTCTCCTAAAGTATCTATTATTGTTTCAGCTATTTTTGTAGCTGCTTCTGTTTTTATTAGTATTCCTGCTAAGATACCAGCTGTTAAAATTCTAACTATTGCTGGTGTTACATCCTTTACTCCACTAACCATTAAGTTTACTGTTTCTGGAAGAGATACTCCTCCAGCTAATCCTCCTATTATAGCACCTAAAATTAAACTATAAGCCGGATTAGCTTTTCTCATTATCAATATTATAGCTATTATTAATCCCAATACTGCTCCAAATGCTGTCATTTCTTGCCTCCTATTTTATTTTGAGTATTTTTTCTCACAAACTTTTATCAATCTAAATATTTCCTCAGTATTTCCTTTTACAAACTTTTCAGCTGTCTCTTTTTTCATAGCTTCCTCTAAAGTTATTGGATAATTTATTATTGAGAAGAAACTATCTATTCCTTTTTCGTGAGTTTGTACTGCATCATCTGTTAATCCTCCTGCTAAAGCTATTACAGGAATATCAAATTTTTTAGCTATTTTTGCAACTCCCACTGGTGCTTTTCCCATAGCTGTCTGATGATCTAATCTACCTTCTCCTGTTATAACAAAATCAGCATCTTTTAATTCTTTTTCTAAGCCTACTTTTTCTAATATCATATCTATTCCTGGTGACAATTTACCATTTAAGAAAGCTACTAAACCTCCTCCTAATCCACCTGCTGCTCCAGCTCCTGAAAGATTTGAAACATCTATATCCAACTCTTTCTTTATTACTTCTGATAAATCTTTTAATCCTTTATCTAGCTCTTTAACCATATCTTCAGTGGCACCCTTTTGTCTTGAGTAAATCTCTGCAGCTCCTTTTGGACCATAGAACGGATTATCAACATCACATGCCACTAAAAATCTACAATCTTTTAATTCAGGTAAACTCTTTGTCGAATCTATATATCTTACTTTAGATAAAATCTCTCCTCCAAATCCTAATTCTTTTTTATTTTCATCTAAAAATTTGTAACCTAAAGCTTGTAACATACCAAGTCCAGCATCATTTGTAGCACTTCCACCTATTCCAACTATAAATTCACGACATCCCTTTAATATTGCATCTTTTATTAACTCTCCTGTCCCATAAGTAGTTGTCTTCATAGGATTTCTTTTTTCCACTGGTATTAATGGCAGTCCTGATGCTTCTGCCATCTCAATTACCGCAGTTTTTCCATCTCCCATTATTCCATATCTAGCTTCAATTTTTTCCATAAGAGGATTATTTACTGTTACTGTTACAAATTTTCCTTTCGTTCCTTCAACTAAAGAAGCTACTGTTCCCTCTCCTCCATCAGCGATTGGTACCTTTATTACTTCAGCCTCTGGGTATACTCTTTTTACTCCAACTTCTATTGCTTGTCCAAGTTCATAAGAGCTTAAACTTCCTTTAAACGAATCTATAGCTACTACTACTTTCATAACTCCTCCTATAAATATTTTTAGTTATTTTACTTATTTTAGTATAGATATCCTTTTTTTTCAACACTATTTTAAAATAAAAAAGTGTTGAGAATACTCAACACTAGATAATTATCTTTTCTGTTACACTTTTATTTTCTTTTAGGTAACTAGCTAAATAAACAAATGGTGTATCCATTGTAGCTACTATAACTTTCATAACATAAGTTACTAAAAATATCTCTACTAAAACTTCAACTGGATAAACTCCTGCAAAAGCTATTGTTGTAAAAATAAGATTATCAATTAGTTGGCTTACTAAAGTACTAAAATTATTTCTTATCCATATATGTTTCTTTGCTGGAAACCTATTTTTCCAAAACTTATAAGCCCAAACATCATGTCTTTGTGAAACACCATAAGCTACTAATCCTGCAAAAAGTATTCTAGGCATAAAATCAAATATCATTTTTAAACTTTTAAAATTTTCTGCACCTGCTTGAACTGTACTTGGAACAAAAGATACTGCTAATTTCATTATTACTGCAGTTACAATCATACTTACAAACCCCAATTTAACAGCACTTTTTGCTTCTTCTTCACCATAATTTTCAGATAGAATATCTGTCACTAAAAATCCACCTGCATACATTATATTTCCTAAAGTCGTTTCAAATCCAAAAAGGTTTACTAAAAGCACAACCTGGATATTTGCTAATATACTACTAATTGGAACCCAAATAAAAAGTCCTAACTTTCCAAATTTTTTATATATAAAAATTATGCTAAAAAAATTAACAAAAAGCATTACTATCCATAAAATTTCATTTCTCATAATTATCTCCTTTTTAAAATTATTGTTCAAAAACTCCTAAATCTTTATTATCAATTAATAGTTCCACTCTTGGATCTTCTTGTAGTTGATTATAATTTTCTACAAACCACTTTACAAGCTCTTCATCTCTTTCAACTTCAGTTCCATTATTTATAAATATATTTACAGTTATACTTTTAAAATACTTCAAGCCAAGTTCAATATCTTTTTTTATCATCTCTTTTGTTTGACCTTTTACACAAATTAAAAGACACACTGAGTATAATTTTTTACTTAACTCTTCTATTTCTAGTGTATCTATTTTAAAGTTTTTTCCATATGAGTTTATTCTAAAATTATTGTCAAATGTCTCCATTCCCATTCTAAATCTTATATCTATACCTTTGAAAAACTCTCTAATTTCATCTAATCTATTTTTATATCCATAATAAATCTCAAAATATAACAATTTTATATTTTTATTATGAACAACTTCTCTAATTCTTTCTAATGTTTTTATAGGTAACTCAAATACTGAACCTGAATTTATTACCTCTAAAGCTCCAAACTCTCCCGTAACCTCTTGTAAAGTTTCTAAATTAACTTTATCTATTTCTAATTCATCCGTTGAATTATCCTCTATATAATTACAAAACTTACATTTTCCATATTTACATGGAAAACTTTTTAATAAGACTATCTCTCTTTTATTTTTATTTTCTATTTTACTATACCTAATTCCCATTTTCTTCTCCTAATTTTATTTTTAAATAAAAAAAGAGCAGGAAACTCCTGCTCAAATTTAAAAAAAGGGTACAACTCTCCCTTGTATTTTAATATTTTAAGCCTAGTTTTTTTAAGATGGAGGTTTCCGAACATCTACCATATAAATTATGGATTTATATTTATTTTACTCTTAATTCTATCATAGTTTTAAAATAAAATCAATTCTATAAAATCAAAAAAGAGACTGTACTAATTAAAATACAGTCTCTAAAATATTAGTTGTTAAATTTTGGTGCTGCTTCCTCTTTTATCATATCTATAAAGTTTTCTAATGACATAGATTCTTGATTTTGAGAACCAAATCTTCTTACATTTACTTCTCTATTTTCTACTTCATTTTTTCCAATTATTAATTGAACTGGAACTTTATATCTTCCATTAGCTTCTCTAATTTTATATCCAATAGATTCTGCTCTTGTATCTATCTCTGCTCTTATTCCAGATTCTTTTAACATATCTACAACTTCTTGTGCATAAGGAGCAACTTCATCATTTATAGTTAATACTTTAACTTGACAAGGTGCTAACCAAGTTGGGAATGCTCCTGCATAATGCTCTATTAAGATTCCCATGAATCTTTCTAAAGATCCATAAACAACTCTATGAATCATTACTGGTCTATGCTTTTCTCCATCTTCTCCAACATAAGAGATATCAAATCTCTCTGGTAAGTTAAAGTCTAGTTGAATAGTTCCACACTGCCAAGTTCTTCCTATAGCATCCTTAATTTTAAAGTCTAATTTTGGTCCGTAGAATGCTCCATCTCCTGGATTTAATTTATAATCTCTTCCAAGTCTCTTTAAAGCTCCCTCTAATGCAGATTCAGCTTTATCCCAAATCTCTTGAGATCCAATAGCTTTTTCAGGTCTTGTTGATAACTCAATTGCATATTCAAACCCAAATAATCCTCTATAGAACTTATCTATTAAGTTTACTACTCCTATAATTTCATCTTCTATTTGCTCAGGAGTCATAAAGATGTGAGCATCATCTTGAGTAAAGTTTCTTACTCTCATTAATCCATGAAGAGCTCCTGAAAACTCATGTCTATGAACAATTCCTAACTCTCCTGCTCTTATTGGTAAATCTTTATATGAATGCATTCCATGCTTATATACTAAAACTCCACCTGGACAGTTCATTGGTTTTATAGCAAATTCTGTCTCATCAATTTCTGATGTATACATATTTTCTCTATAATTCATCCAGTGTCCTGAAGTTTCCCACAACTCTTTATTTAGCATTATTGGAGTTTGAATCATCTCGTATCCAGCTTTTTCATGCTCTCTTCTCCATAAATCTGTTAAAACATTTCTCATCTTCATTCCGTTTGGTAAGAAGAATGGGAATCCTGGTCCAAAATCACTTGTAAAGAATAACTCTAGCTCTCTTCCTAACTTTCTGTGATCTCTTTTCTCAGCTTCTTCTAAAAACTTTAGATGTGCTTTTAATTGAGGCTCAGTTGCAAATGCAAATCCATAGATTCTTTGTAACATTTTGTTATTAGAATCTCCTCTCCAGTAAGCTCCAGCCACTGACTTTAATTTAAAAGCTTTTAAGTATGATGTAGACGGTACGTGTGGTCCTCTACATAAATCAATGAAATCTCCCTGTTTATAAAATGTTAACATCTCATTAGCTGGAATGCTTTCAATAATTTCAACTTTATAAGTTTCACCAAGATTTTTAAAATGTTCTATAGCTTCATCTCTAGTCATCTCAATTCTTTCAACTTTTATATTTTCTTTTGTAATTTTCTTCATTTCAGCTTCGATTCTTTCTAAATCTTCATCTGTAAATTGATTTTCAGGATCAAAGTCATAATAGAATCCATTCTCTATTGCTGGACCTATTGCTACTTTAGTTCCTGGGAAAAGTCTAATAACTGCTTGTGCTAATAAGTGCGCAGTTGAATGCTTTATTATCTCTTCTCCCTCTTCAGTTTCAGGAGTTATTATTTCAACATGAGCATCTCTATCTAGTACATAGCTCATATCAACTTCCTTTCCATCTACTTTTGCTCCAACAGCTTTTTTAGCTAAAGAGTTACTAATTGACTTTGCAACTTCAAACATATTTACACTGTTTTCAAACTCTTTTATATCTCCACTTGGTAATATTACTTTCATGTTTTTCTCCTTTTCTTCTATAAATATATTAATCCTCTAGATCATCTATTTTAATTCCATTAAATAGATATGTATCTGGAGTTGTCTTTTTATTTTGGTCAGTTGTTGCACCTAATCCGAATATATTACTTGTTGGGAATGTTAATAGTTTAAATTGGATAGCCATACTCCATTCATAGTCTTTAGTTCTATATGAATAATCTCTTTCATAAGCCACTGCCCACTCATAGTATCCAAACTCTTTTCCTATCTCAACACCAAATCCATCAAAAGTACTTCTTCCATTATCACCTTGTCCTCCAAGTTGATCATAGAATTTAACATATGCTTTTGTTCTCCAACCTTCACTTGGTTTTCCAACTTTAGCATTTAAACTAAACTCATGCTCTCTTTCTGAATCTCTCCAATCTAATTTTTTCTCATCTGATACTCCATAGTTTGTATAATTAGATTTTTGATTATAAATATAACCTAATCCTATTCTATTGTACGAATAGAACAATCTTCCTTCTAACTCCTCCAATGACTTCAAGTAATCACCAGTCATTTCATATCTCTTATCATTTCTTTGCATCATTAAAGAAGCATGGAAACCTCTTTTATAATCTCCAAAATATGTTCTATCGTCAATTATTCTATTTAAATTAAATGTTCTAGCTCTAGAATTTTCTCTATCTTCAAGAACTTGTCTAATTCTGTCTATTTCAACTTGGGATAATTGATCTGGAGTTTTATTATACTCTGAAGATGCATATGAAACTAATTCTGCATCTGTAAATCTCTTATCTTTATAAGTATAAGCTAAATAAACTATATCTGAGTTATATCTACTTAACGTAGGATTCCATTCACCCGCATTTTTATAATCTTCATAGCTAGCTCTATATAAATGCTCTACATCTCCACCTACTAAATATGAAACTGAATAAGTTTTATTTTTAGTATTAATTACTTTTGCTCCCAACTCATCTCTTTCATCTTTACCTTGAATATACTCTAAATTTAATTTATTTTTTCCAAAATCATAAGTATAACCATAGACATCTTCTCTAATTTTTTCTTCAGCATTATTTACATTTTCTATTTCCCAGATACTAGAATCTATTCTACGATTTTTATAATAGAAATAGTTATTTGCATATCTGTAATTAGCACCATAATTCTCAAAAGTCAAATCATTATGATTTTCATCTTTTTTATTATAATCTGTAAATCTTTTATCTGAACCATATTCTAAACCAAAACTATTTTTATCATCAATTAAGAAATCTAAATTTTGATTTAATATTTCACCTTTTTTATTGTCATTACTTGCTCTTTTTATCTCTTTATAATCAACTTTATATACAGTTTCAGTATTTCCTAAATCAAATGTAACAGTATCTGTAACCTGTTGAATATTATCCTTTTGAGCCATTCTTACATCTTTAGTAATTTTTGAATCTGAGTTATAAGAATACTCTTGGAACATATAAGTTAATCTATTTAATAAAGATAAATCTGTTTTTCTCTCTTTGTTTTCACTATTATCAAATATAGTTACATTATGAGTAAATCCAGCTCTATATCTAGTTGAACTATCATCTGTTGATATCTCTTTGTCAGCTAAATTATCATACCCTTTATCATACTGATCAAATCTTACATTTCCATATACTTCTAGATTTCCAAGTCTTGATAGCGATAGTTTTTCATCAGATAAACCTACTTCATAGAAATTTGAGTTATTTACATATATTCTATATGCACTTCTATCCCAAGGATTATTTATATCACCATAGTGATAAATCCCTTCTCTATCCCATATCTCTTCTTTTGTATTACCTCCAGCTATTGTTAGCTTTAATGAATCATACATAAAGTCTACGTAAGCTCTATTCTCAGATGTTTTATTATAAATAATATTTTCATATCTATTATATTGTAAATCTCTATAATTATTAGTTTTTGTAGTTCCATCAAATAAAGCAGTTTTTCTAAATGGATCATTTTGTAAGTTTAGTTTATGCTCAAACTCAGTATAATCATACCCAACTTTATAGAATACATCTTTATATAGATGATATTCACCTAAAGAGGTCTTTAGATCCTTGCTATCATATATACTATATTGTTCTACAGTCCATGGAGTATAATCAAACTTTATTCCATAAAAGCCTTGATTATCTAATTTACTAAAATTTGGATCTCTTTCCCAAGAGTTTAACTCTCTGAATTTATTTCCTGTTTTATCATCATAAGATATATTAATCTTATTTACTTTATCATTAAAATTAAATCCAAAATTCTCAGCTCTTGACTGCAAGTCTTGTTTTGTAGATCCTGGATCCATATCATAAAGATAGTTATAATATGCTCCTACTGAATATCTATCATTTTCTTTCTTTATAGATACATCGCTTGTTAAATCATAGTCTGACGATGATCCATAGTCCATATCATCCAATTGATCTGCTACTATTACTCCATATACTTTTTTATCAGAAACAAGATTTACATCAGCTTTAATGCTAATATCTTTATCTTCTCCTAAATTTGTTAACTCTGTATTTAAAGTATAGAATCCTAAACTTCCACCACGATCTGGTATACCATCAACATATTTCCATGTATTGCCTGGTCTTCCTTGGTTTCCTGGACCATAAAAATACTTATCTATCGCATCATCTAAAGTTGGAATCATGTTATATGTTGCGTTCTTATAATTTAAATTAAAGAATCCATATTCACCAGAATAGTTATGATTGTAATTGAAATCCCATCTATTGAAGTTTCTTTCTACATCATTTCCATCGGCTTTTTTATCTATTAACCAATCATTAATATTTAATTGTCCTTTTCCATAGGTTCCAAAATCATACCAATTTTCCATTCTACCTATTAAAAGTCCTATTCTATCTCCAAATTTTGGTGCTATACCACCTTTAAATTTACTATCTTTATCTCCCCATAAAACCCCTGATGTTATAAACCATCCGTAGTCATCATCATTTCCCCAACTTGGGAATAAAGGAACTTCTGAACCTTGTCTTATATTAAATCTATACCAAGGTAATGAAAATGGGATTACATCTGTATCTCCTATGAAAAGATTTGTATTTCTAAAGGTTACTTGTTTATCTGGTTCAATTACTATTGTATCAGATTGTAAATGGTAACCAACTTCTTCTGGGTTTCTATTCTCAAGAATTTTAGGATCTGTTGTAAACCATGCATCTCTTAAATAAGTTTTCCCATTTAAGTACTCTGTTTTATTTCCACCAAAATAGATTCTATCATTTGGCTTTTCTGCACCAGTTACCTGACCAACTTCAAGATATCCAAAACTTTTACCAAAACTTCCAGTTTTCCCCTCTGTATCAAACTCTCCATTTAGTGAGTCCATTCTCAATTTTCCTGTAGGCTCATCTGCTTCTAGATAGAACTCTCCTGGAATATAAGCTCTATTTTTCTCTCTGTCAACTTTAACTTCAAAAGCTTTTAACTTTAAAGATCCATATCTTACATTTACTCCGTCTGTCGAAGTCATCGTATCTGAATTCAAGTCTATCTCAACTTCATTTTGTAAATCATCAATCTTTTCTGTTTGTGCTTTTAAACTGGTTATAGCAACAACCATTAAAGCTAAAATTAAATAGATTTTACTTTTCATTGGCCCTCCCATTTTCCCATTTTATGTTAATTTCAATTATACCATAAAACAAAAAAGGTTGCCAGTAGCAACCTTTTTATTTATTATTTTAATAAGAATTCAATTTTTCTAAAAGCTCTGATTTTTGTCTTAACCCAACTATTTGATCAACTTTAACTCCATCTTTGAATATAATCATTGTTGGAATACTTCTAATTCCGTAATCTCCTGCTAAGTCTCCACTTTCATCTACATTTACCTTACAGATTTTTGCTTCAGTTTCTCCTGAAAGCTCTTCTAAAATTGGCGCTAACATTTTGCAAGGCCCACACCAATCAGCCCAGAAATCAACTAATACTAATCCTTTTGATTCAATAACTTCACCTTTAAAATTTGAATTATTTAAACTTAAAACCTTTCCCATTTTTTCCTCCTTAATATGGAAAATATTCCTTTAAATATATTTGTACTTTAACATAGACAACTATTTTTGTCAATTTTAATTTACTACCTATTTATAGAACTTTTTTAATAGATTTCCTTTTTTTTCTTTATCTTTTAATCCTTTAATTATAACTATACCTTTTTCTATATCTCCAATTAATATTCCAGATGATAATTCATTATTTTTAAAGTTTAATTTTTTATAAATTAAATCATCATAATCTCTTTCACAAATCGAATCTTGAGTTTCTAAAACACCACCTGCTGAGAATATTTTTGTTCCCATTCCTTCAAAAGTAACTGGTTGTATTTTATCTTCATATTTTTCTTCAATTCCGATAGAATTAAGTCCTGCTACTTTTCCTTGATCTGAAGATATTTGCCATAATCCAATTACATTTCCCTTATACTCAGCCACATCTCCACAAGCATAAATATCTTTTACAGATGTTTCCATTTTTTCATTAACAATTATCCCTCTATTAATAGCAATACCTGCTTTTTCAGCTAACTCTTTATTAGGAATTATTCCTGAACTAATTATAACAATATCTGCTTCGATTACTTCTCCACTATCTAAATGAATTCCCTCTACTTTTTGAGTTCCATCAAATTTTTCTGCTTTAGAGTTTTTATAAAGTTTTATATCACTTTTATTAATACATGTTTCAAATATTTTTGACCCTTCTTCATCAAGTTGTCTTGGAAGCATTCTTTGCATCATCTCAACAACAGTAACTTCTAATCCTAATTTCTGAAGTCCACATGCTGATTCTAATCCTAAAACTCCTCCACCTATTACAACAGCTTTTTTCTTTCCAATGCAATAATTTTTAATTGCATCTACATCCTCTTTATTTCTAACAGTAAATATTCCTTCTAAATGAGAGTTACCAATGCTTGGAACCATTGCTCTTGCTCCTGTAGCTATAACAAGTTTATCATACGATATTTCTTGTCCATCTTCTGTTTTTATAATTTTATTTTTAGAATCTATATCCTCCACTATTTTTTTCAAAGAGATTTCAATTTTTTTATCTTTATACCACTCTTCTGGTTTTACTAAGAATTTTTCTCTTGAAATATTTTCTCCAATCATTTCAGACAATAATGTTCTATAATATGGATACTCTTTCTCTTTAGATAAAATAACTATCTTAGCTTTGTCATTTCTTTCTCTAATTACTTGAGCAGTAGATAAAGCTGCAATTCCTCCACCTATTATAACTATTTTTTCTTCAGCATCACTTTTTTCAATTTTTTTATCTAGCGGCGATGGTACAAAGAATTCTCTTCCAACTCCACATGCTGGGCAAACCTCTGGGGGATCAATTTGAACATAAGATTCTCCACAAACACTGCATGTCCATCTCATTAATTTTCTATCTGGATTTAAATTCTCCATAACTGTATCCACCACCTTTTCTGGGAGTGTTTTCAAACACATATGCTTTGCAAACTCTTTTCCAAATTCAAATGCTGTATCTAAATCTTTTCTAGATGCTCTAAAATTAACTTTCATCCCATCTATAACATGCATTCTAAGTTCTTTTAATCTAGAAATTATATTAGGAACAGCTTCTCCACTCCACCCATAACTTCCAAAAGCTGATACATATTTTCCACCATGAACGATTGGGTTTAACGATGTTAAAAGATTCCAAATAACCGGCAACGTATCTCCGTTTATAGTACAGCTTCCAAATAGTATCCCATCTGCCCATTGAAATTCTCTTAAAATCTCACCTTCTAATTTTCCAAAGTTATCTATATTTAAATCATAACTTTTTACTTCTATAGTAGAATTGTAATCTTTTATTCCTTTTTCAATTTCTTGAGCTAGCTCTCTTGTATATCCATAAGCTGTTGCATATGGGATTATAATACTTTTAAATTCATTTGGATTTTTTACTGTTGACCAATTTTTATATGTTTGTATCATCTTATCGATATCAATATCTAAAACAGGACCATGCCCTGGAAGTATTGCATCAATCTTTAAATCTTTAATTTTTTCAATTCCTTCTAACATATATTTTCTAAAAGGTGAAAATATACACATATAATAGTATCTTAAAGCAACCATATAATCTTTATGTCTTTCAACTGGAACTTTTGATAATAATATACCATCAAAACTAAAATGAGAACCAAATGAATCACATGTCACTAGATATTTATCCTCTTCTATATAAGTATACATTGAATCTGGCCAATGTAAAAATGGTGCTGATATAAATTTTAACGTTTTATTTCCTAAAGATATGGTGTCATCTTGTCCTACAATTATATGAGGAAAATCTTTATTTAGTATACCTCTTAAAAACTCAATTGTATTTTTTGATCCAACAACTTTAGCATTTGGTGCTAAATCTAATAATTTTCCAACAGATCCTGAATGGTCTGGTTCTGTATGGTTTAATACAATATAATCAATTTTACTGATGTCATCTAAACATGTTTTTAATCTTTCTAAAAACTCTTGGAATTTATTTTCTTTTACAGTTTCGAAAACTGCTATTTTTTTATCACCCTTAACTAAATAAGAGTTATACGTCGTCCCAAATTGAGTCTCCATAATCACATCAAACACTTTCAGATCTGGATTTAATGCTCCAATCCAATAGATTCCATCTTTCAATTTAAAAGAGTTCATAAGCCCACCTCGATATTTATTTACCTTCTTTTTCTCTTTCAGCTTGAGATTTTGTTACATAGTATGGCTCAAGAGTAAATAAATTATCCTCTTTATTTTCAGCTAATTCAGCTAATAAAGAAGCTCTAGATATATTTAAAGATTTTTTAATAAATATACATTTATCTCCTAGTTTTTCTCTTATTATATCTTCGTATGTAGATGCTCCATCTCCAACAAATACAGTTTCTTCATCCACAATATTTAATATATTCTCTAGTTCTTCAGCCATATATTCTCCATCTAACATAAAGGCATCATTCTTTTTCTTATATACTCCAGAGAATACTCTTTCCTTTCTTGCATCTAACATTGCTATAACTTTTTTATCACCATTATATGTATTCGCAAGTAAATCTAGTTCATTTATTCCAGCAATTGGCTTTTTTAAAGCGTATGCTAAGCCTTTAGCTAACCCTACTCCAATTCTTATTCCAGTAAATGAACCTGGCCCTGTACTTACAGCAATTTTATCAATCTCTTTTTTATCTATCCCAGTTAAATTAAATAATGTATCTATTGTTGTCATTGTTATTGCTGAGTGGTTTTGCTTTACATTCAAAGTTATTTCTCCAACAACGCCTTTTTTATTATCATAAATAGCTACTGTTCCTATATTTGTAGATGTATCAATTGCTAAAATCAACATATTTTAACATCTCCTCCTCTTTTTCTTTATCTCCTATATACTCTAAGCTAACGCTTCTGACCTCTTGCTCTTCTTTATCTAAAGCATATTCAAACTCTATCTTTATATATTTTTTAGGCAACTCACTTTCAATTATATTTGCCCACTCTATAAGAGCTACTCCATCATTATTTATGTAATCTTCATAACCAATTTCATAAATCTCTTCTGGACTTCCTAATCTATATACATCAAAATGATAAAGAGGTAATCTTCCATCCAAGTACTCTAAAACATAGTTAAATGTCGGACTTTTCAAATTGTCCATTATCCCAAAAGCTTTTGCAAAAGTTTTTGTAAACGTTGTTTTCCCTGTTCCTAAATCACCTATTAGAGCTACTACTGTATTTGGTGAAACATAATCTGCTAGTTTTTTAGCTAATATATTAATTTCATCAAATGTTAATATTTTTTTCATAATTCACCTACCCTTGTATCTTATTAACTATGTTCGTTGTAGACTTCCCCTCTACAAATCCTAAAATTCTAACTTCTCCACCATTTTTCTCTACAATTTTTGTCTCTGGAAGATCATCTTTTGTATAATCTCCTCCTTTTACATGAATTGAAGGTTTTAATTCATCTAATAACTCACAAGGAGTATCTTCTTCAAATATAACTGTATAATCTACAGCTTTTAAACCACAAAGCATTTCAGCTCTATCTACTTCACTATTAATTGGTCTACTTTCACCTTTTAATCTTTTTACAGACGCATCTGAATTTACTCCAACAACAAGTATATCCCCTTGTCTTTTAGCCTCATTTAAATATGTTAAATGTCCTACATGTAGAATGTCAAAACACCCATTTGTAAAAACTACTTTTTTATTTTGCATCTTTAACTCTTCTATTATTTGCGCTGCCATAGCTCTTTTTAAAATCATATATACTCTCCTATTATGCTACCTTTTTATGTTTTCTATTATACCATAATTTTTAAACTTATATACATCTCCTAGTTTTTTTTCTTATCTCATGCTAAACTATTTTAGAGGTGATTTTTTTGAGAATTTTAGGTATTGACCCAGGTACTGCAATCGTTGGATATTCAATTGTAGATTATAAAGAAAATAAAATTAATTTAATAAAATACGGATGTGTTTTCACAGATAAAAATCTTCCTATGGAAGATAGACTTTTACAAATTTTTAATGAACTTGAAGAGATTATAGATTTTTATGCTCCACAATTCATGGCTGTTGAGGAACTTTTCTTTTTTAAAAATAATAAAACAGTTATTAGCGTTGGACAAGCTAGAGGTGTTATAATCCTAGCTGGAAAAAAAAATAATTTGCAAATAGAGAGTTATACACCACTTCAAGTTAAAATGGGTATTACTGGTTATGGTAAAGCAGATAAAAAACAAGTACAACTTATGGTTCAAAAAATCTTAAAGCTAGAAGAGATTCCTAAACCTGATGATGCTGCTGATGCTATTGCTGTAGCTATTACACATATTAACTCTCTTACAAACTCTTTATATACTCCTAAAGTAGCCGCTCCTATAAAAATAGAAAAAGAGATTAAAAGTAATCGAATGACTGCTAAAGAGTTTAGAGAACTTCTATTAAAAAAATAAAACGCTAGAATCCTAGCGTTTTTTTATTTATTATTATATTTTTTTAATCCTAAATCTATTATTTTTATCGCTTTTTCCAATCTATCTAATTCTAAAGCATAAGATATTCTAATTTTATTTAATCCTAACTCTTCATTTTGATAGAAACCTTTTGCTGGTGCTAACATAACTGTTGAATTGTCATATGAAAACTCTCCTAATAACCACTTAGAAAAATCTGTTGCATCTTTTACAGGAAGTTCAACGATACAATAAAACGCTCCTTCTGGCTTATTTAATACTACTCCATCTATTTTATTTAATCCTTCATATAAGAAATCTCTTCTTTCCATATATTTTTTATTAACAGCTTCGTAGTAATCTTTACCCATACATCTATATAATGCTTCTGCTCCAACCATATCAAGAGTTGATATTGATAGTCTTGATTGACATAACTTTAAAATATAAGACATAAACTCTTTATTTTTATTTAATATTGTTCCAACTCTTGCACCACATGTTGAAAATCTTTTTGAAATAGAATCTATAAGTATTATTCTATCTAAATTATCTACGAAAGTTCCACAACTAACTGTATCCTTTCCATCATAAATAAATTCTCTGTAAACTTCATCACTTATTAAAAATAAATTTCTATCTTTTGATATTTCATTTAACATTAAAAGCTCGTCTTTCGAGTAAACTGATCCTGTAGGATTTCCCGGATTTGAAAACATTATAGCTTTTGTTTTTTCTGTAATTAAATTTTCAATTACACTTTTTTCTGGAAGTTTGAAGTTTTCCTCAAATTTTGTAGGAATTCCCACAACCTTAATTCCTAACATAGCAAAAAAACTGTTATAATTTGCATAATATGGTTCAGGAATTAAAACTTCTTCACCTGCATTAAAAAGTGTCATTAGTGTAAATAATAATGCTTCACTTCCACCTGCGGTTATTAATATCTCATCATTTTCATAATTTATTCCTAAATTATTATAGTATTTTTTTATTGAGTCTATTAACTCTTTTCTCCCTGATGAGTCCGAATAAGCTATTGTTCTCTCTCCAAAATTCTCTATTGCTTCAAAGAACTCCTTTGGAGTTTCTAAATCTGGTTGACCTATATTTAAATGTATTATATCTACACCAGCATCCTTAGCCTTTTTTGAATATGGTATTAACTCTCTCACTGGAGATGTTTTTAAATTTTGTATATTTTTTGAAAACATCTGTCCCTCCTAAAAAAACTTTTTTAATATTATATCAATCTATCGCATTTATGTGAAGTTTTTTTTAATTGAAGTGTTTTCTAAACTCTGATATAATTCAATCAATAACTATTCTTTATAAGGAGAGAATTTATAATGGCAATAAAATTTAAATCATTTTTCTTAACATTAGGAATTTTTTACATTTTAATAGGAGCTCTTGGAATTAGCAATATGGGATTTTTCAATCAAAATATAGAGTATATTTTAAGTACTGTTTTATTTTTAAATGGTATATATCATGTTTTCTATTCAATGACAAATCGAAAAAATCCATACTTTCATTGGGGGCTTGTTCTAGGTGAGGGAATAATCGAGCTTATATCTGTAGCTATCATTCTTTTAAACACTTTTACTAGTCAATTGTTTTTTACAAGTTATATTGGTGGACTTCTTTGCCTAAAGGGTTTAATCTTAATTTTAGGTAGAGACAATAAACTTACATCTTGGGAGAATACAAAAGCTAAAGTAAAAATCTTAGTTATTGTAAAAGGTCTTTTACATTTTTTATTTGGTTCTTTAATCATTGTATTACCTTTGCTAACTGATAAAGCTGTTTATATTGTTTTTGGATGGTATATCTTATTTTTAGGAATCCATTTTTTAACAGAGGAATATATTACCAATAAAAAAAGTGATGTTTAATTACATCACTTTTTTACTTTTTCCATATATAAACTTGGGATTTTTCATAGTTATTTAATCCCATAAACCAAAGTAATATTCCGTAAGATATTGTATAAAGTCCTATCTTTATCAAGAAATTTAAATAATTAATTTCTATTAAATAATAATTTAAAATATATCCAAATATCATTACTATTCCCATTGGTATTGACATTTTTATAATATTTTTCCAAAATTTAACTATATCTAATCCTACTGAAACTTTATAATATATATTCATAACTATTATTTGTCCTAAAATAAAAGAAATTCCCGTAGCTATTGCACATCCTATTGCTCCAACTTTTTTTACAAAAATAATACTAAGAAGTAAATTTAAAATAGCTATTATAAAATAAACTATTGATCTAAATTGATGCATATTTTTAGCCTGCATTATACTTACACCCGTACTTTGAATTAAGGGAACTGTTAATGGTATCATTATCCATAACGCTATGTTATATGCTTCAATATATTCTTTTCCAACCCACAAAGTTATAAAATCTTTTCCAAATAATATAAAACCTGAAGAAATTAATCCTAAAAGAATATATTGTAATCTTCCAATTTTTAAGAACATGTCATCTACTTCTTGGTGCTTTTCTTCTACTATTAACCTATTTATTCTTGGAAATAAAACACCTGAAACAGCTGATGCAAATCCCATATAAAGAGTATTAAATATTGCTCCAACAGAGTATATTGCAATTCCTTGAACTCCAACATACTTTCCTATTATAACTCTATCCGTTCCCCAATAAATTTGATCGATTAATACATTTAAAAAAATAAAAAATGAGTAAACAAATATCTCTTTTAAAATATCATTATTAAATTTAGAAAATTTTATTTTCATTCCTAATTTAAAAGCATAAATCATATCAAAGAAATAAGATAATATTGCAAAACATACGGTTGAAACAGTTACTGCTATTAAACCAAAACCATTTATCATTAAAATTGCTCCGACAATAGGATTTAGTATAATCGTTATAAGTTTTACTCCCCTTTGATATATAAACTTTTCTCTAGATGTTATATTAGTAGAAAAAATACCCATTGGAAAAGATATAATTACATTTAAGGCTAATATTATAAATACCGCTTTTGTTTTTTCAAGTTCTACCAAAGTAAATCTTTCTCCAAAAAATTTCCCAATATTTATATAAATGTATACTCCTATAATAAAAGCTATCGTCATTAAAATAGAAAAAATTACTAAAAACATTCCGTTTAAAGATTTTTCTTCCTCTATTTTTCCTTCAGCTCTGTATCTTGTTGTATATCTTAGCATTGTATTCCCTAATCCTAAGTTCAAAATAGATATATATCCCATTATTGATTGAACCAATGAGTTTATTCCGTAATCTCCTGGCCCTAAATACTTCATATATAAAGGCGTATATAAAATCTGAATAACCGAACTTGTAATTATTGTCATCATTGAAAGAGCCGTTCCTATTTTTAGTTCATTTCTAGCCATATCAACCTCTATTCGCTTAAAAAATCATCTAATTTTAAAAAATGCCTCTCCCCATCCTGAGCTGCTCTTATAAGTGTGTTTGGAGATAGTGCCTCATTCTCTTTAAATTTTTCAAAATTTAAACCTTGTAAATTTTCTAAAGAAGCATAATTTTGCTTAAACTCTAAATCTTCTAAAACATTTGTCATTTTTTTGCTATACGCTATTGGAAATACAGTTTTTTTAAGAACAAATCCTAATATCATTGCATGAAATCTTGTAGCTACAATACTATCAGCTTTATTTAATATTTCCAATGCTTCATTCATATCTCCTCTATAAAAATATTTAGAAATATATTTATGTTGCTCATTTGGTATCATATTTAGTAATTTTTTTATAGCTTCTTCGTCTTTTTCACCTTGACAAAAGGACATAAATTTAACTTTTTTTCCACTTTTTATAATATCTAAAGTTAATGTTTTCAATCTATTAAAATACTCTGACTCTATTCCAGAAAAACCTGGCCTTGCTGATGGTAAAATTATAGAAAATAAAACATAATCTTCTTTTGCTACAGTCTCTTGCTTTAGACTAAAGACTATATCTTTTCCAAATCTTACATTTTCTAAATCTTTAAAAAGCTCATATGAATACCTTTCTCTAAAACATACATCCTTACATTTTTTGAAAAAATCATGATACATACTTTTAAATGCTTCACTTTTATAAGGACCAAAATTTGCTCCTAAAATAAAATAGTTTTTTCCAAATTCCAAGTTTCTTTCTCTTATTTTAAAGTCCTCTTTTGAAAAATCATTTTCTATAAAAATTGATCCTCCTATATTAACAACACCATCTAACTCTTTTGCTTTTAAATCCTCTAATATATTATATACTCCAAATTTTCTTCCTAAACGAAATAATATCTTTTTTGCAAAAGTATTATTATATAAAATCTTTAAATTATTTGTTTCAATCCCTTTTAAATTTTCATATTCAGGAGTAGCAAAAAGATAAAACTCTGTATCTTTATATCTTTCACAAAGCATTTTTATAAAAAGATCATCTCCTAAATTTAGTTGTGCATACGCCTTTATTAATATTTTTTTCACTGTCCCTCACCCTATTTTTCTATTAGCATTTTTTTAAATCGCTTAAGCCACATCATTTTTAATCTAAAAATTCTATAATAGTAATATATTTTTATATCTATAGTTTCTATTTCTTTTAATCTATTTATTTCTTCTTTTATCTTTATATAAAACCTTTTCCAATTTTCAACTTTATTTTCACTCAATTTTTGAAGTACATCAAAGGGATACATTATACCATGATATTTAAAGCATTCCCTAATTTTATTTATATTTTCTTTATATACCCCATTTCTTTTATAAAAAGATATTAATTCTCTTATGACAATATAAATATCTGTTCTATTTTTATAATTATTTGAAACTGAATTTTGGTTCATAAAATAATTATAATATGGTTCATCTAAAGAAATAATATTTTTACTATAAAAAAAACTTATAAAATTAAAAAACATATCCTCACCAGTATAGATATTTAATAAAAATCTAATATTATTTTTTTCTAATAAATCTCTTTTATAAATTTTATTACATGGTGATGCAAACCACTCTGTAGTACAATCTATATACTCATTTTTATTATTTCTTTTAGGAATTTTAACTGTTGAAAGAAGATTTTTATTTTCATCTAATTTCTTAAATCCACATATTACAATATCTGCTTGATTTTTTTCAGCTTCTTCTATCATATTTATATACATATCTGAATCTACCCAATCATCAGAATCCAAAAAAGCTATATATTTTCCTTTAGCCATTGAAACTCCTAAATTTCTAGCAGCACTACACCCGCCATTTTGCACTTTTTTATATATTATATTTTTATTATTTTCAGATATCTTTAAACAAATATCTGATGTTTTATCTTTTGATCCGTCATCTATAACTATAATTTCAATATTTTTTAAATATTGATTTAAAACAGAGTTTACACATCGTTCAATATATTTTTCAACATTATAAGCTGGAATTATAACACTTAACACTTTTCCTCCTATTATTCTTAATTTTGTTTTAAATTATATAATGATAAATATAATAATTCAAATAAATTTATCTTGTATTTTTTTTCCAAAAATAGTAAAATTAAAATAGTTTCCTAGGAAACTATTTTA
>NZ_KI518059.1 GCF_000479045.1 Cetobacterium somerae ATCC BAA-474 | reverse complement strand
AGGATAGGAAGTTGCCAATCTTTTTTTATTTTGGAGTAAAGAAAAAACTGTTGACAAAAACGGAAAAAAGTGGTATTATCATCTATGTCTTAAAAAGAAAGCAATAAATAAGGAAACTCTTGTTTACCATACAATAAGCTATGAGGTATGGGAGGATTTGTGATATCCGTTAGATGAGTGGAGGTGTAAAGAGTGAGAGTAAATATTCAATTAGAGTGTACAGAGTGTAAAAGAAGAAACTACAGTACTTCAAAGAATAAGAAGAACACTACTGAAAGATTAGAATTAAATAAATACTGTAAATGGGACAAAAAAGTAACATTACATAAAGAAACTAAAAAATAATTCTTAGTCTAAGAAGCCTATGCGCTTCTTGATTAATTATTTAAAGTAAAACATTTGCAACAACATGCAGGTCAATGGCTCAATTGGCAGAGCATCGGTCTCCAAAACCGAGGGTTGGGGGTTCGATTCCCTCTTGACCTGCCATTTTTTTTATAAATTAAAATTACTGGTGGTGCAAAATGGGACTAATTAATGATGTAAGAAGAGAGTATTCTAAGGTTCAATGGCCTAGAAGAAAAGAGATTGTTGCAGCAACTAGTTGGGTTGTTGCTATGAGTATATTTTTAGGAATATACTTAGGAGTTTTCGATATAATTGCTTCAAGACTTTTAAAGATGCTTGTATCTCTCTTTGGAGGATAAAATGGAAAAAAGCTTAGTGAAAAAATGGTTTATGATTCATACTTATTCGGGGTATGAGAAAAAAGTTAAAACAGACTTAGAACAGAAGATAGAAACTTTAGGATTATCTAATATAGTAACTAAAGTTTTAGTTCCTGAAGAGGAAACTATCGAAGAGAGAAGAGGAAAGAAAAAAGTTATTTCAAGAAAACTATTTCCTGGGTATGTTATGCTAGAAATGGAAGCTACTAGAGAGGAAAGTGGAGATGGAATTAACTTTAGAGTAGACTCAGATGCTTGGTATGTTGTTAGAAATACTAATGGTGTAACAGGATTCGTTGGTGTAGGATCTGATCCAATTCCAATGGAAGATGATGAAGTAGAAAATATCTTCTCTGTTATAGGATACAAAAATGATGAGGATGAGAAAGCAATAAAAGAAGTTATAAAAGTTGACTATGAAGTAGGAGACTATGTAAAACTTCTATCTGAAGGTTTTGAAAACCAAGAAGGAAAAGTTGCAGAAATCGATATGGAACATAGAAAAGTTAAGGTAATGATGGAGATGTTTGGAAGAATGACTCCTATTGAAGTTGATCTTAACAGTGTAGAGAAGGCTTAATTAAATAGATTTAAGCCAGTGGGAGATCGCAAGATCAATACCACAATTTTATGGAGGTGTAATTTAAACAATGGCAAAAGAAGTAATCGGATTAATAAAACTACAATTACCTGCTGGAAAAGCTAACCCTGCTCCACCAGTAGGACCAGCATTAGGACAACACGGAGTTAACATTATGGAATTCTGTAAGGCGTTCAATGCAAAAACTCAAGATAAAGCAGGATGGATTATCCCAGTTGAAATCTCTGTTTATAACGACAGATCTTTCACATTTATCTTAAAAACTCCACCAGCATCTGACTTATTAAAGAAAGCTGCAGGAGTTAAATCAGGAGCTCAAAACTCTAAAAAAGAAGTAGCTGGAACTATAAATACAGCTAAATTAAGAGAAATCGCTGAAACTAAGATGCCAGATTTAAATGCTGGATCAGTAGAAGCTGCTATGAACATCATAGCTGGATCAGCAAGATCAATGGGAATCAAAATAGAGGACTAATTAGAAGTCAATTCTTATTTATGTGATATTAAGTGGTAGGATGTAAACATCCGTTTAACCACAGGAGGAGGAAATTTTCAATGGCAAATAAAAGAGGTAAAAAATACCTAGAAATAGCTAAATTAGTTGAGCAAGGAAGACTATACGAGGTTAAAGAAGCTATAGAACTTGTAAGAAAGACAAGAACTGCTAACTTCGTAGAAACAGTTGAAATAGCATTAAGATTAGGAGTAGATCCTAGACATGCAGATCAACAAGTTAGAGGTACAGTTGTACTTCCAAACGGAACAGGAAAAACAGTTAAAATATTAGCAATCACTTCAGGAGCTAACATAGAGAAAGCTTTAGAGGCTGGAGCAGATTATGCTGGAGCAGAAGAGTATATCGAGAAAATCCAACAAGGTTGGTTTGACTTTGATATCGTAATTGCAACTCCAGACATGATGCCTAAATTAGGAAGATTAGGAAGAATCTTAGGAACTAAAGGTTTAATGCCTAACCCTAAGTCAGGAACAGTTACACCAGATATCGCAACGGCAGTATCTGAGTTCAAGAAAGGAAAACTTGCATTTAGAGTAGACAAGCTAGGATCAATCCATGCGCCAATCGGTAAAGCAGATTTCTCTGAAGAAGCTTTATTAGAGAACTTCACAGCGTTCATCAATGAGATTGTAAGATTAAAGCCATCTGCATCTAAAGGTCAATACTTAAGAACTGTTGCAGTTTCTTTAACAATGGGACCAGGAGTTAAAATGGATCCAGTTTTAGTTGCAAAAAATGCTTAATTAAAATTTGCAAAAATTTAAATTATGTGTTATAATTATAAAGTTGTAAAATTATAACTTAAAAAGTTGGATAAATAATTAAATATAGATCCAAACCAAAGACCGTAGGTGACGCAAGTCTTAAATATCCTACCGAGGTTGGAAGAAGGTATTCACTAACCTCAATAGTTAGATTTTGAACCTCCGTTCCTACCTTGGAGCGGAGGTAATTTTAGAGTAAAAGAGGAGGTGAATCAATAATGGCAACTCAATTAAAAAAGGAACTTGTAGCTGAATTAGTTGAAAAAATTTCTAAAGCTCAATCAATCGTTTTAGTTGACTATCAAGGTCTTAAAGTAAACCAAGAGACTGAGTTAAGAAAACAAATGAGAGAAAACGGAGCTGAGTACTTAGTTGCTAAGAACAGACTGTTCAAGATAGCACTAGCTGAGGCTGGTATCGCTGATAAATTCGATGATTTACTAGAGGGGACTACTGCATTTGCATTCGGATATGCTGATCCAGTAACTCCAGCAAAGGTAGTTTACGATGTAGAAGCGGCTCAAGCAAAAGCAAACGCAAAAGCTAAGAAGACTATATTCACTATAAAAGGTGGAGTATTAACTGGTAAGAGGGTTGAAGCTTCAGAGGTAGTAGCATTAGCTAAATTACCATCTAGAGAGCAACTTCTTTCTATGGTTCTTAACGGAATGCTTGGACCAGTTAGAAAACTTGCTTACGCAACTGTGGCAATCGCTGAGAAGAAAGAAGCAGCTGCTGAGTAATCACTTGTTGATTTTAGAGTATTATTGATTTAATAAAAAGAAGAAAAATTAGGAAAATTTAAGGAGGATTTATAATGGCATTCAATAAAGAGCAATTCATAGCTGATTTAGAAGCTATGTCAGTATTAGAGTTAAGAGAATTAGTAACAGCTTTAGAGGAGCACTTCGGTGTTACTGCTGCTGCACCAGTAGCTGTAGCTGCTGCTGAGGGACCAGCTGTAGAGGAGAAAACTGAGTTTGATGTAGTTTTAACTGCTGCAGGAGCTAACAAAATAGCTGTAATCAAAGAGGTAAGAGCAATTACTGGATTAGGATTAAAAGAAGCTAAAGAATTAGTAGATAACGGTGGAACATTAAAAGAGGGAGCTTCTAAAGAAGAGGCTGAAGCTATAAAAGCTAAATTAACTGAAGCTGGAGCTACAGTAGAGGTTAAGTAATAACCCTTACAAGGTTGCATAAGCAACTAGTTATACTTAAATAAAAAAAATAGGCACTCTAATGGGTGCCTTTTTACTCATTATAATGAAAATTATTAAATAATCTATTAAAAGTAAGTTAATACTTAATCTTTTGAAAATAAAAGGCTTTTATTTTCCAAAGATTAGGTATTGATCACTATATGAAATAGTAAGGAGTGTGAATTGATGGGGAAACTCGTTGAAAGATTGAATTTTGGAAGAATCGAAGAAAGAGGTACAATGCCTCATTTTTTAGAATTCCAACTGGATTCCTATGAAGATTTTCTACAAGCTAAGGAGGCTCCACTTAACAGAAAAGATAAGGGGCTTGAATCTGCTTTTAGAGAAATATTCCCTGTTGAATCTTCAAATGGAGATATAAAATTAGAGTATGTTTCTTATGAGTTACATGAAGCGGAAGCTCCATTGAATGACGAGCTTGAGTGTAAGAAAAGAGGGAAGACTTATTCTGCATCTTTAAAAGTAAGATTAAGACTTACTAATAAGAAAAGTGGAAACGAAATCCAAGAAACACTTGTTTATTTTGGAGAAGTTCCTTTAATGACTGAAAGAGGAACATTTATAATAAATGGTGCTGAGAGAGTTGTAGTATCGCAGTTACACAGATCTCCTGGAGTATCATTTAATAAAGAAGTCAATATCCAAACAGGTAAAGACCTGTTCTCTGGAAAAATTATTCCATATAAAGGAACATGGTTAGAGTTTGAAACTGATAAAAATGACTTCTTAAGTGTAAAAATTGATAGAAAGAAAAAAGTTTTAGCAACTGTATTTTTAAAAGCAGTTGATTTCTTCGATACAAATGAAGAAATAATGGATGAGTTTTTAGATGAAAAAGAAATTAATTTATCTGAATACTATTCAAGATATTCAAATAAAGAAGAACTAATTAGTGTTCTTAAAACAAAAATTGAAGGAAGCTTTGTTAAAGAGGATATTTTTAATGAAGAAACTGGAGAGATTTTATTTGAAACTAAACAACTAATTACAGAAGCTGTAATATTTGATTTAGTAGACCTAAAAATAGAAAATATTTTAGTTTGGGAAGTAAAACCAGAAGATAAAGTATTTGCAAATACAATAGTAAATGATACTGGAGATACAAAAGAAGAAGCTGTAACAGAGGTATTTAAGAAATTAAGACCAGGAGATTTAGTAACTATTGATTCAGCTAGATCTTTAATAAAGCAGATGTTCTTTAATCCTCAAAGATATGATTTAGAGCCTGTTGGAAGATATAAAATGAACAAAAGATTAAAATTAAATCTTCCAGAAGATGAAATTTTATTAACTAAAGAGGATGTAATTGCAACAATAAAGTATGTAATTAGTTTAAACAACGGAAAAGGACATACAGATGATATTGATAACCTATCTAACAGAAGAGTTAGAGGTGTTGGAGAGTTATTGTTAATGCAAATTAAAGCAGGACTTTCTAAGATGGGTAAAATGGTAAAAGAGAAGATGACAATTCAAGATGTTGAAACATTAACTCCACAATCATTATTAAACACTAGACCGTTAAATGCTTTAGTATTAGACTTCTTTGGATCAGGGCAATTATCACAATTCATGGACCAGTCAAATCCACTTGCTGAATTAACTCATAAGAGAAGAATATCAGCACTAGGACCTGGAGGACTTTCAAGAGAAAGAGCAGGATTCGAGGTTAGAGACGTTCACGACTCTCACTATGGAAGAATTTGTCCTATAGAAACTCCAGAGGGACCAAACATTGGACTTATCGGATCTTTAGCTATATATGCTAAAGTAAATTCATATGGATTTATAGAAACTCCATATGTTAAGGTAGAAAATGGAGTTGCTAATTTTGATGATATTCATTATTTAGCAGCAGATGAAGAAGAAGGATTATTCATAGCCCAAGCGGATACTAAACTTGGTGAAAATGGAGAACTTTTAGGAGATGTTGTATGTAGATATGGACATGAAATAGTAAATATTTCAGGAGAAAAAGTTCATTATTTAGATGTATCACCTAAACAGGTTGTATCAGTTTCAGCAGGATTAATACCATTCCTTGAGCATGATGACGCCAACAGAGCACTTATGGGATCGAACATGCAAAGACAAGCGGTACCATTATTAAGAACAGAAGCTCCATTCATTGGAACAGGACTTGAAAGAAAAGTTGCAGTTGATTCAGGAGCAGTAATCTCAGCTAAAGCAAAAGGTAAAGTTATATACGTAGATGCAAAAGAGATTATTATAGAAGATGCAGAAGGAAAATCTTACAGACATAGATTATTGAATTTTGAAAGATCAAACCAAGCAATGTGTTTACACCAAACACCACTAGTTGACCTAGGACAAGAAGTAGAATTAGGACAAGTAATTGCTGATGGACCTGCAACAAAAGGTGGAGACTTAGCTCTAGGAAGAAATATTCTAATGGCATTTATGCCTTGGGAAGGATATAACTATGAGGATGCTATTCTTATATCTGATAGATTAAGAAAAGATGACGTATTTACATCTATCCATATAGAAGAATATGAAATAGAAGCTAGAAATACTAAATTAGGTGACGAAGAGATTACAAGAGAAATACCAAATGTTTCTGAAGAAGCATTAAAGAACTTAGATTCAAGAGGTATAATTGTAGTAGGATCAGAGGTTGGACCAGGAGATATCCTAGTAGGAAAAACAGCACCTAAAGGTGAATCAGAGCCACCAGCAGAAGAGAAGTTATTAAGAGCTATCTTCGGAGAAAAAGCAAGAGATGTAAGAGATACATCATTAAAAATGCCTCATGGATCGAAAGGAACAGTTGTTGAAGTTCTTGAGTTATCAAGAGAAAATGGAGACGAGTTAAAAGCTGGAGTAAATAGATCTATAAGAGTGTTTATTGCTGAAAAAAGAAAAATAACTGTTGGAGATAAAATGTCAGGAAGACACGGTAACAAAGGTGTTGTTTCTAGAGTATTACCAGCAGAAGATATGCCATTCTTAGCAGATGGTACACACTTAGACGTTGTAATCAATCCACTTGGAGTTCCTTCGCGTATGAACATCGGACAGGTTCTAGAGGTTCACTTAGGAATGGCAATGGGTAAATTAAATGGTGGAACTTATTTATCAACTCCAGTATTTGATGGTGCAACAGAAGAGCAAGTAAAAGATTATTTAGAAAAAGCTGGATATCCAAGAAAAGGTAAGGTTACTTTATTTGATGGAAGAACTGGAGATAAATTTGATAATCCAGTAACAGTTGGAAGAATGTATATGTTAAAGCTTCATCACCTTGTTGAAGATAAGATGCACGCAAGAGCAATTGGTCCTTATTCACTAGTAACTCAGCAACCTCTTGGAGGAAAAGCACAGTTCGGAGGACAAAGACTTGGAGAGATGGAGGTTTGGGCTTTAGAGGCTTACGGAGCTTCAAATATCCTTCAAGAAATGTTAACAGTTAAGTCTGACGATGTAACAGGTAGAACAAAAACTTATGAAGCAATTGTAAAAGGTGAAGAAATGCCAGAGGCAGATCTACCAGAGTCATTTAAGGTTTTATTAAAAGAGTTCCAAGCACTAGCATTAGATGTAGAACTTTTTGATTCTGACAATGAGTTAATTAACGTTAACGAAGAGTTAGGAAAAGACGAAACAATCGTTGAGTTTTCTTTATCTGACCAAATAAACTAAATTTAAGTAAAATTGAATATGATGATAGATGAAAGCTTTATCTCATTTAAGGAGGCTTTGTATTTAATATGGGAATTAAAAGTTTTGAGAAGATTAGAATTAAACTAGCTTCTCCAGAGAAGATAGAAGAGTGGTCGTACGGAGAAGTTACGAAACCAGAAACAATAAACTATAGAACATTAAATCCAGAGATGGATGGATTGTTCTGTGAAAGAATATTTGGACCATCGAAAGATTGGGAATGTTCTTGTGGAAAATATAAAAGAATGAGATACAAAGGACTAGTTTGTGAGAAATGTGGAGTTGAAGTAACTAAGTCTAAAGTAAGAAGAGAGAGAATGGGGCATATAGCATTAGCTGCCCCAGTAGCTCATATTTGGTATTCTAAAGGAACACCGAATAAGATGTCTCTTATTTTAGGAATTTCTCCAAAAGAGTTAGAGTCAGTTTTATATTTTGCTAGATATATAGTAACAGCTAGTGAAGAGCCAACTTTAAAAATTGGTAAAATCATAACTGAAAAAGAGTACAAGCTATATAAGCAAATGTACGGAAAGCAATTTGAAGCAAAAATGGGAGCAGAAGCTATTTTAAAACTATTAGAGATGATAGATTTAGAAGAGTTAAGAGTAGAGTTAGAAAAAGAACTTGAAGATGTAAATTCTGCACAAAAGAGAAAGAAGTTAGTTAAAAGATTAAAGATAACTAGAGACTTTATAGCATCTGGTAACTTACCTCAATGGATGATTTTAAAGAATGTTCCAGTAATTCCAGCTGATTTAAGACCAATGGTTCAATTAGATGGTGGAAGATTTGCTACTTCTGACTTAAATGATTTATATAGAAGAGTTATCAATAGAAACAACAGATTGAAGAGACTTTTAGAAATAAAAGCTCCAGAAATTGTTGTAAAAAATGAGAAAAGAATGCTTCAAGAAGCAGTTGACGCTCTAATTGATAACGGAAGAAGAGGAAAGCCAGTTGTTGCTCAAAATAACAGAGAGTTAAAATCACTTTCTGATATGTTAAAAGGAAAGCAAGGTAGATTTAGACAAAACCTACTTGGAAAAAGAGTAGATTACTCTGCAAGATCGGTTATCGTTGTAGGACCTTCTTTAAAAATGCACCAGTGTGGAATTCCTAAAAAGATGGCTCTTGAGTTATACAAACCTTTCATAATGAGAGAGTTAGTAAAAAGAGAGTTAGCTTCTAATATAAAAACAGCAAAAAAATTAGTTGAAGATGCTGATGATAAAGTTTGGGATGTAATTGAGGATGTTATTCAAGACCACCCTGTTTTATTAAACAGAGCTCCAACACTACATAGATTATCAATACAAGCTTTCGAACCAGTATTAATAGAAGGAAAGGCAATAAGATTACATCCGTTAGTATGTTCAGCATTTAATGCGGATTTCGATGGAGACCAAATGGCCGTTCACTTAATGTTATCACCAGAAGCTATAATGGAAGCAAAACTTCTTATGTTAGCTCCAAATAACATAATATCTCCATCAAATGGAGAACCAATAGCTGTACCATCTCAGGATATGGTTATGGGATGTTTCTATATGACAAAAGATAGACCTGGAGCAAAAGGAGAAGGAAAATCTTTCTCTAATAAAGAGCAAGTTTTAACAGCTTATGATAGAGATATCCTAGATACTCACGCTATCGTAAATGTTAGAATAAATGGTGAAATGGTTAAAACTACAGCTGGTAGAATCATGTTTAATGAGATGTTACCAGAAGTAAATAAGCAATATGATGTAACATTCGGAAAATCTCAATTAAAAAAACTTATTGGTAAATTATATGAGATGCACGGATTTACAAAAACTGCAGAGTTAATAAATGATATTAAAAACTTTGGATATCATTATGCAACATTTGCAGGAGTTTCAGTAGGTATTGAAGACTTAGAGATTCCAGAAACTAAAAAATCAATCTTAGAAGAAGCGGATCAAAAAGTTGCAGAAATTGAAGCAGATTATAAAGCTGGAAAAATCATAAACGAAGAGAGATATAGAAAAACTGTAGCTCTTTGGTCAGAAACAACAGCTAAAGTAACTGATGCAATGATGAGTGGACTAGATCAGTTTAACCCGGTTTATATGATGGCGAACTCTGGAGCCAGAGGATCGATTGCACAGATGAGACAGCTTGCGGCAATGAGAGGAAACATGGCCGATACACAAGGTAGAATCATCGAGGTTCCAATTAAAGCGAACTTTAGAGAAGGACTAACAGTATTAGAGTTCTTCATGTCATCACACGGAGCTAGAAAAGGTCTAGCTGATACGGCGTTAAGAACTGCCGATTCAGGATATTTAACAAGAAGACTAGTTGATATATCACACGAAGTTATTGTAAATTCAATTGATTGTGGAACTCACGAAGGAATTGAAGTAGCAGAACTAGTTTCAGATGGACAAGTAATTGAAAAATTATCTGAAAGATTAATAGGTAGAGTACCTGCTGAAGATGTAGTATATGAAGGAGAAGTAATTGCTAGAAGAAACGAGATGTTTACAAAAGAGCAAATCGCTAGAATTACAGAACTTGAAATCAAGAAAATAAAAATAAGATCTCCATTAACATGTGACCTTGAAAAAGGAGTTTGTCAAAAATGTTATGGAATGGATTTAGCTAACCATAAAGAGATATTACTAGGAGAAGCGGTTGGAGTTATAGCAGCTCAATCAATCGGAGAACCTGGTACACAGCTTACAATGAGAACATTCCATACTGGAGGAGTTGCCACAGCGACTGCTGCTGCAACAAGTATTAAAGCTGAAAATACTGGAAAGGTTGTATTCAAAGATATAAAACTTCTAGAAAATCAAGAGACTCAAGAGAAAATTGTAGTTTCTCAATCAGCTAAAATTTTAATAGGAAACTATGATTATGAGATTGCTTCAGGATCTATCTTAATAGTTGAAGAAGGTCAAGAAGTAAAACCAGGAGATGTTTTAGTAACATTTGATCCATATCATATCCCTATTATTGCAAACCAAGATGGAAGAATCGAATATAGAGAGTTATATGTAAAAGAAAACTTTGATGAAAAGTATAACGTTACAGAATATATGGCTATAAAGACTGTAGAATCTGGAGATTCAAACCCAAGAGTAGTTATATTCGATGAGGATGGAACTGCAAAAGAAAGTTACTCAATACCATTTGGAGCATACTTAATGGTTAGAGAGGGTGAGTCAGTAAGAACAGGACAAATCATAGCAAAAATTATAAAAGAGGGAGAAGGAACGAAAGACATCACTGGAGGTCTTCCAAGAATTCAAGAGCTATTTGAAGCTAGAAACCCTAAAGGAAAAGCTATTCTATCAGAAATAGATGGAAAAGTTGAAGTAACAGGAAGAAAGAAGAAAGGTATGAGAGTAATAATCATAAGATCTACTTCTGATTCTGAAAACTTTAAAGAATACTTAGCACCAGTTGGAGAACATTTAGTTGTAACAGATGGAATGTTAATTAAAGCTGGAGATAAAATAACAGATGGAGCTATATCACCATTTGACGTTCTAAACATCAAAGGATTAGTTGCAGCAGAGCAGTTTATACTAGAATCTGTACAACAAGTATATAGAGACCAAGGAGTTACTGTAAATGATAAACATATAGAGATTATCGTTAAGCAGATGTTTAAGAAAGTAAGAATTGTAGAATCTGGAGCTTCATTATTCTTAGAAGATGAAGTTGTAGAGAAGAGAGTTGTTGAATTAGAAAACAACAAATTAAGAGCTGAAGGAAAAGCAGAGATCAAATATGAGCCTGTTATCCAAGGTATTACAAAAGCAGCTGTTAATACAGGAAGTTTCATATCAGCAGCATCATTCCAAGAAACTACAAAAGTACTTTCAAATGCAGCAATAGAAGGTAAAGAGGACTACTTAGAGGGACTTAAAGAGAATGTAATTATAGGTAAGAAAATTCCAGCAGGAACTGGATATAAAGCTTATAAAAACATAGTTCCAGTTGAGATAGAGGACTAATAAAATAGGCGACTTTGTCGCCTATTTTAGCATTTTATTTATGAGGGGTTGATGTTATGAGAAGTATGACAGGATATTCTAAAGAATATTTTGAAAATGAGAAGTATGCTATATCCTTAGAGATAAAAAGTGTTAATAATAAAAACTTAAATTTAAAAATAAAATCACCTCATATGCTAAATTTTTTGGAAAATAAAATCAGAACAGAGGTTGCTTCTAGAGTTACAAGAGGAAGTATAGATTTAAAAATTGAATTTCAAGATAAAAGAGAAGTTGATAATTTATTTGAATACGATAAAAATATGACAGCATCTTATTTGAAAGTTTTAAATGCTATAGAACATGAGTATGAAGAAAAGTTTAGTAATAAACTTGATTTATTAGTTAAGAATTTAAATGTCATTAGAAGAAATGATTTAGAGATAGATGAAAAAGAATATGAAAATTTTATAGTGAAAAATCTTCACTTGCTATTAGATTCTTTTGTTGAGATGAAAGAGGCCGAAGGAGCTAGAATGAAAGATTATTTTCTACAATGTATTGCTATTATAGAAAATAATGTAAATGAAATAAAAAAATTAAAAGAGAATATTGTTATAAACTATAAGGAAAAACTTTTAGAAAGATTATCTAAAATAAGTAATATAGAGTTTAACGATGAAACTCTTTTGAGAGAAGTTCTTTTATTTACAGATAAATCTGATATTTCAGAAGAAGTTTCTAGATTAGAGAGTCACCTTATTCAATTAAAAATAGAATTAGATTCTCCAAATGCAGGTGTAGGGAAAAAAATTGATTTTATTCTTCAAGAGATTTTTAGGGAGTTAAATACTTCAGGTGTGAAATGTAACTTATATGATATTTCAAAATTAATTGTAGAATGTAAAAATGAAATAGAAAAAATTAGAGAACAAGCTCTAAATATAGAATAAAGGAGAATAAAAATGAAAAAGGGTGAACTATTTATTGTATCAGGACCAAGTGGTGCTGGAAAATCAACAATATGTAGAATAGTTAGAAAACAGCTGGGTATTAATTTAGCAACTTCAGCTACAACTCGTGCTCCAAGAGAGGGAGAGTTACACGGGAGAGATTATTATTTCCTATCAGTGGAAGAGTTTAAAAACAAAATAGAAAATAATGAATTTTTAGAATACGCAACTGTTCATACTAACTACTATGGAACTTTGAAATCTGAAGTAGAATCAAGATTAGCATCAGGTGAAAATGTAATTCTTGAGATAGATGTTCAAGGAGGGCTTCAAGTAAAAGCGGCTTATCCAAATGCACACTTAATATTCTTCAAAACACCAACAATGGAAGATTTAGAGAGAAGACTAAGAGGAAGAAAAACAGATAGTGAAGAAACTATACAACTTAGATTAAAAAATTCAATAAAAGAATTAGAATATGAAAAGGATTATGATATAACAATTATTAACTATACTGTTGAAAAATCATGTGATGAGTTAGTAAAAATTATAAATTCTAAAAACTAGGAGGATTTTATGAAAAAAGTAATTACTTATGATGAATTATTAGAGAAGATACCTAATAAATATACATTAACAATAACTGCTGGAAAAAGAGCAAGAGATATTGGTAAAGGGGCACCTGTACTTACAAAAGTTTCTAAGAAAGATACTGTTGTAAAGAAGACTTTTAGAGAGATTATCGATGGAAAAATAACTTTCGGTGAACAAGCGGAGGACTTAATAAATGAGTAAGAGTAGAAATATTTTTCTACTCTTTTTGCTTTTTTTGTTACTTTTAGGTTGTGAAAAAAAAGCAAAAAGAGTGGATGATGAAAGATTTGCGTTTGGAACTTTTTTTAAAATTTCTATTTTCTCAAATGATGAAAAAATAGCTAAGCAGTCTATAGAAAATGCTTTTGTTGAGATAGAAAGGATTGATTCAAAATATAATAGTAAAGTAAAAGGAAGTTTAACAGATAATCTAAATACTTTAAAAAAAGAAACTTTTGATGCAGAAGGAGTATTTCTTTTAAATGAAGTGAATAAAGCTTATGAGCTATCAGGTGGTAAATATGATATAACGATGGAACCTTTGATGGCAGTTTGGGGATTTTCAGAAGAAGTTCCGCCAAGAGACAGTGTACCAAGTAAAAAAGAACTTGAAGAAGCAGTTTCTAACGTTGATTTTTCTCAGATTGAAATAATAGGAAACGATATTGCTATAAATAAAGATGGAGTAAAAATAGATACAGGTTCTTTTTTAAAAGGGTATGCAGTAAAAAAAGCTGGTGAAAAATTAAGAGAAGCTGGAGTGAAAAGTGGATTTATTTCAGCTATATCAAGTATAGAAGCTATTGGTGTTAAAGGGGATGGAACTCCATGGAAAATAGGAATTCAAAATCCTAATAATCCTTCAGAAATTCTTGGAATTATTGAGTTAAATAATCAAAGTATGGGAGTTTCAGGAGATTATCAAACTTACGTAGAAATAAATGGAAAAAGATATCATCATATTTTAGATAAAGAAACAAAATATCCAGTAGAAGACAAGAAAATGGTGGTAGTTGTGAATAAAAATTCTTTAGAAGCTGATTTATATTCAACAACATTTTTTTTAATGCCTATTGAAAAAGTTTTAGAAAAAGCTAATAGTACGCCTGATTTAGATGTTTTAATAGTTGACAAAAATGACAAAATTTATCTTTCGGAAAACTTAAAATTCAATAAAAAGTAGATTAAAATAAAGAAAAAAAGAACTTTGTTTTTTCTTGAAATATCTTGAACTTTCTCGTATACTTTAATCATACTAAACATACTGGGAGGTTTTAAAAGTGGAACAAATGATCTATTTGGGAATTTTCGGTGGTATTATAGCACTATTCACAGCATCTTTCTACTCCAAGAAAGTTCAAAGTTATGAGATTAATATTCCGAGAGTAGCTGAAATAACAGAAGCAATTAGAGAAGGTGCAATGGCTTTTCTTTCGGCGGAATATAAAATTTTAATTTGGTTTGTTGCAGCAGTAGCAATCTTACTAGGGGTATTTTTATCTCCAATGGTAGCAGTAACTTTTGTGATAGGAGCATTAACATCGGCTTTAGCAGGGAACATCGGTATGAGAATAGCAACAAAAGCTAATGGAAGAACATCAATTGCAGCGAAAGAAGGGGGCTTATCTAAAGCTTTAGATGTAGCTTTTGCTGGTGGAGCAGTTATGGGACTTTCAGTTGTAGGATTAGGAATGTTAGGTCTTACAATATTAATTTTAGTATTTAATTGGGATGTAAGTATAATAACAGGATTTGGAATGGGAGCTTCTTCTATAGCTTTATTTGCAAGAGTAGGAGGAGGTATCTATACTAAAGCTGCTGACGTTGGAGCAGATTTAGTAGGAAAGGTAGAGGCAGGAATACCAGAGGACGATCCAAGAAACCCAGCAACGATAGCTGATAACGTAGGAGATAATGTAGGAGACGTAGCAGGAATGGGAGCGGATTTATTTGAATCATATGTTGGATCAATAATAGCAACATTAGCTATTGGTGCAGCAATGGAAACAAAAGAGTATTTATTAGCTCCAGTTATGATATCTGCATTTGGGATTATAGCATCAATATTAGCAACATTAACAGTTAAAACTGAAAATCCAGATGAAGTTTATCATAAACTAGAAAATGGAACTAGAATAGCAGGAGTTTTATCAATAATTGCTTCTTTTGGGGTTATTAAATATTTAAATCTACCAATGGGTATATTTTGGGCAATAGTAGCAGGACTAGTAGCAGGATTGGTAATAGCTTATTTTACAGGACTTTATACAGATACTGGAAAAAAAGCAGTAAATAGAATTTCAGATGCGGCAAAAACAGGGCCAGCAACAACAATAATTGAGGGATTAGCGGTAGGAATGGAATCAACAGTTGCACCAATGATAATAATATCAATAGCAATCATTGTAGCATATAAATTTGCAGGACTATATGGAATATCAATAGCAGCAGTAGGAATGCTTTCAACAACTGGAATGGTAGTTGCAGTTGATGCTTATGGACCGGTTGCAGATAATGCAGGTGGTATAGCGGAGATGGCTGAATTACCTCATGAAGTTAGAGAGTGTACAGATAAACTAGATGCAGTAGGAAACTCAACAGCAGCAGTAGGGAAAGGGTTTGCTATTGGATCAGCAGCTTTAACAGCTTTATCATTATTTGCTGCTTATAAAGAATCTATTCAAAAATTATCAGGAAAAGATTTTGTTCTTGATATAATAAACCCAGATGTAATAGTTGGAATATTTATTGGTGGAATGTTAACGTTCCTATTCTCTGCTCTAACAATGACTGCAGTAGGAAAAGCAGCTATGGAAATGGTTGAGGAAGTGAGAAGACAATTTAGAGAGATTCCAGGAATTATGGAAAAAAAGACAAAACCAGATTATAAAAGATGTGTTGAAATTTCGACACACTCTTCATTAAAAGAGATGTTATTACCAGGTATATTAGCAGTTTTAGCACCTGTAGTAATAGGATTATGGTCACCTGAAGCATTAGGTGGACTATTAGCAGGAGCTTTAGTAACAGGAATCTTAATGGCTATTATGATGGCTAATGCTGGTGGAGCATGGGATAATGCTAAAAAGCAGATTGAAGCAGGATATAAAGGAGATGGAAAAGGTTCTGAAAGACATAAAGCTGCAGTAGTTGGTGATACTGTAGGAGATCCATTTAAAGATACATCAGGGCCATCTTTAAATATATTAATAAAATTAATGAGTATAGTTTCTTTAGTTTTAGTACCACTATTTGTTTAAAAAAAAGTCCTAGTTTAACTAGGACTTTTTTATTGAAAATAAAAAGGAAAAGTCTGAAAAAATAAGAAGAACTATAAGAAATATTTTATAAAACTAATTAAAAATAAAGAGCTTATAAAAAAGTGGGAATAATAGAGTCAAAAAAAGGTAAAAAATAGATATTTAACTTTCTTGACTTTAACTAGTATATTAGATAGAATTTGAATACAAAATGTAGGGATGTAAAAGATTAAAATATAGATTAAAAACTCATTATAGGAGGGAACTATGAAAAAAACAAAAATAGTATGTACAATAGGGCCAAAAACAGAATCGGTTGAGGTATTATCACAGTTATTAGAAGCTGGAATGAATGTTATGAGAATGAACTTCTCTCATGGAAGTCACGAAGAGCACGGACAAAGAATAGTTAATTTAAAACAAGCAATTGCAAATACAGGAATTAATGGAGCTGTTTTATTAGATACTAAAGGTCCAGAAATAAGAACAATCAAATTAGTAGGAGGAAACGATGTTTCTTTAGTAGCTGGACAAAAGTTCACTATAACTACTGATGAGACAGTAATTGGAGACTCTACAAAAGTTGCTGTAACATATAAAGGGTTAACAGATGATTTAAAAGCAGGAAACATAGTTTTAATTGATGATGGATTAATTGAAATGGAAGTTGAAGAAGTTGTTGGAAACGAAGTAAGATGTATTGTAAAAAATAACGGAGACTTAGGAGAAAACAAAGGTGTAAACTTACCAAATGTTTCAGTTCAATTACCAGCTTTATCACCAAAAGATATTGGAGATTTAAAATTTGGATGTGAGCAAAACGTAGATTTCGTAGCTGCATCATTTATTAGAAAAGCTGATGATGTAAGAGCTGTTAGAGAAGTATTAGATGCTAACGGTGGAGAGAAAATAAAAATAATTTCTAAAATAGAAAATCAAGAGGGATTAGACAACTTTGATGAGATTTTAGAATTATCTGATGGTATAATGGTAGCTAGAGGAGATTTAGGAGTAGAAATTCCTGTAGAAGAAGTTCCATTTGCACAAAAAATGATGATAGAAAAATGTAACTTAGCAGGAAAAGTTGTAATAACAGCTACACAAATGCTAGATTCAATGATAAAAAACCCAAGACCAACTAGAGCAGAAGCTACAGACGTAACTAATGCAATATTAGATGGTACAGATGCGATAATGTTATCTGGAGAAACAGCAAAAGGAAAATATCCAGTTGAGGCTGTAACAGTAATGAGAAAGATAGCTGAAAAAACAGATCCATTAGTAGCTTTTGAAATAGAAAATGAAGATGGAGTAACTATAACTGAAGCTATGGCTAGAGGAACAGTAGATGTAGCAGAAGCATTAGGAGCTAAATTAATCGTATCAGGAACTGCATCAGGAAGATCAGCAACTGCATTAAGAAGATATTTCCCAGATGCTTTTATATTAGCAATAACAAATAACGAAAAAACATATAATCAAATGATTTTAACAAGAGGAGTAATCCCATGTTTAGATACAACAGCTAAAAATTTAGAGGAGTTCTATGTTTTAGCAGAAGCAAAAGCTTTAGCATTAGGACTTGTTAAATCAGGAGATATAATAGTTGCATCATGTGGAGAAGAAGTATTCAAAGCAGGAACAAGTAACTCAATGAAAGTTATTAAAGTAAAATAAACATTACATAAATTTTGAGACTTAATTTTAAAGTATAAACTTTTATAAAATTCTAAGGAGGATTTAAAGAAAATGACTAGAATAGTTGAAGTTAAAGGAAGAGAAATTCTTGATTCAAGAGGAAACCCAACAGTTGAGGTTGACGTAATATTAGAATGTGGAGCTATGGGAAGAGCTGCAGTTCCATCTGGAGCATCTACAGGAGCTTACGAAGCAGTAGAATTAAGAGATGAAGATAAATCTAGATACTTAGGAAAAGGTGTTTTAAAGGCAGTAAACTATGTAAACACTGAAATTAAAGAGTTAGTAATCGGAATGGATGCAACTAACCAAGTAGCTATCGATAAAGCTATGATCGAGTTAGATGGAACTCCAAACAAAGATAGATTAGGAGCAAACGCTATATTAGGTGTTTCTCTAGCGGTAGCTAAAGCAGCAGCAGAGGCTTTAGGACAACCTTTATACAAGTACTTAGGAGGAGTTAACGCTAAAGAGTTACCTTTACCTATGATGAACATATTAAACGGAGGAAGTCATGCTGATTCTGCAGTAGACGTTCAAGAGTTTATGGTTCAACCAGTTGGAGCTAAAACATTTGCTGAAGCTATGAGAATGGGATGTGAAATATTCCACCACTTAGGAAAAATTTTAAAAGCTAATGGAGATTCAACAAACGTTGGAAACGAAGGTGGATATGCACCAGCTAAAATCAACGGAACAGAGGGAGCTTTAGATATTATATGTCAAGCAGTTAAAGCAGCAGGATATGAGTTAGGAACTGATATTACATTTGCTTTAGATGCGGCAGCAACTGAGTTCTGTGTTGAAAAAGAAGATGGATCATTTGAGTACCACTTCAAAAGAGAAGGTGGAGTAGTAAGAACTACTGAAGAAATGATCGAGTGGTATGCTGGATTATGTGAGAAGTATCCAATTAAATCTATCGAAGATGGATTAGGAGAAAATGACTGGGCTGGATTCCAAATGTTAACTGCAAAAGTTGGAAAGAAAGTTCAAATCGTTGGAGACGATTTATTCGTAACTAACACTGAGAGATTAGCAAGAGGAATTGAAATGAAAGCTGCTAACTCAATCTTAATTAAATTAAACCAAATCGGAACTTTAACTGAGACTTTAGATGCAATTGAAATGGCTAAGAGAGCTAACATGACTGCTGTAATTTCTCATAGATCTGGAGAAACTGAGGATGCTACAATAGCTGATATCGCTGTTGCAACAAATGCAGGACAAATTAAAACTGGATCAACTTCAAGAACTGATAGAATGGCTAAATACAACCAATTATTAAGAATTGAAGAGGAATTAGGATCAGTTGCTCAATACAACGGAATCGAAGTATTCTATAATACAACAAAGTAATTAATTGATTTTATAAAAAGAGAGACTTGAGGGTCTCTCTTTTTTATTAACCCTTTAAAAATAGGACCCTTTATGTTACAATAGAAATAAAATTAAAATATGGAGGAAATAAAAATGTCAAATGTTTTTGAAGTTTTAAAGGATCGTGGATACATAAAACAAATGACTCACGAAGAGGAGATAAAAGAGTTGCTTGCAAAGGAAAAAGTAACTTTTTATATAGGGTTTGACCCAACAGCAGATAGCTTACATGTGGGACATTTTATAGCTATGATGTTTATGTCACATATGCAGCAACATGGACATAGACCAATAGCTTTAATAGGTGGAGGAACTGCACAAATAGGAGATCCTAGTGGAAGAACAGATATGAGACAAATGATGACAGATGAAATCATAGCTCACAATGTAGCATCTATAAAAAAACAAATGGAAAAGTTTATTGATTTTTCTGATGATAAAGCTTTATTAGTAAATAATGCTGATTGGTTAAGAGGATTAAATTACATTGATTTCATAAGAGATATAGGATCTCAATTTTCTGTAAATAGAATGCTATCTGCAGAGTGCTTTAAGTCTAGAATGGAAAATGGAGGACTATCGTTTTTAGAGTTTAACTATATGTTAATGCAAGGATATGACTTCTTAGTTTTAAATAGAAAGTTTGGATGTACTATGCAGCTAGGTGGAGATGACCAATGGTCTAATATGATTGCAGGAGTAGATTTAATTAGAAAAAAAGACAGAAAACAAGGTTATGCAATGACATGTACTTTACTAACTAATAGTGAAGGTAATAAAATGGGAAAAACAGCAAAAGGAGCTTTATGGTTAGATCCAGAAAAAACATCTCCATATGAGTTTTATCAATATTGGAGAAATCTTCCAGATGCAGACGTAGCTCAACCATTAGCATTGTTAACATTCTTACCTATGGATGAAGTTAGAAGACTTTCATCATTAGAGGGAGCAGAAATAAACGAAGCTAAGAAAGTATTAGCTTATGAAGTGACAAAAATTGTTCACGGAAAAGAAGAGGCTGAAAAGGCAAAACAAGCGTCAGAAGCATTATTTGGTCAAGGTGGACTTGATTTAACAAATGTACCAACATCAGAAGTGACAGAGGAAGTTTTAGGAAAAGGTGTAGTAGATTTAATGGTTGAATTAGGATTATTAAAAACAAAGAGTGAAGGAAGAAGATTAGTTCAGCAAAATGGTTTAACTATAAATGATGAAAAAGTAACGGATTTTGCTATGGAGATAACAAATGACTTATTTATAGATGGAGCTATGATGATAAAACAAGGAAAGAAAAAATATAATAGGATTGTTATAAAGTAGTGATAGTAGTAAGGGAAACCACGACGGATGACATAGAAAATATATATAATCATTTAAATTTGAACTATGTAAAAAAATATTGTAAAAATGATGAGGAAGAACAAAAAAAGAATCATGAAAGATGGTATAAATTCTTAATAAGTTCTCCTAATTATGCAATGTTTACTGTCGAAGACTTAAAAGGAACTTTCTTAGGAAATGTAAAATTTCAACTAGACGAAGATTTTGAAGGTGCAGAAATTTCCCTATATTTAGCTGAATGTATAAGAGGGAGAGGTTATTCCACAACAATAGTAAATGCAAGTATAGACGAATTAAGATTTAAATATCAAAATTTAAAATATGTTGTAGCGTATATTTTAGAAGAAAATGATAGATCAATTTTATGTTTTGAAAAGGCTCAGTTTAAGTTTAAAGGGCAAATAGAACATGGAGGTATCGATTATTTTTTATATATGAAAGTTTTTGAATAGTGGAGGGCATTTTGAGAAAAAAAGAAAGAGCTTTAAAAGTAATAGAGGTTTTACAAAATAAATTTGGGCATCCAAAGTGTGCTTTAAATTATACAACACCCTTTGAACTTTTAGTAGCGGTTATATTGTCAGCTCAATGTACAGATGTGAGAGTAAATATTGTTACAGAGAATATGTATAAAATAGTGAATACTCCAGAACAATTTGCAGCAATGCCATTAGAAGATATTGAAACATTAATAAAAAGTACTGGTTTTTATAGAAATAAAGCTAAAAATATAAAATTATGTAGCCAGCAACTTATTGAAAAATATGATGGAAAAGTACCGCAAGAAATGGATGAGTTAGTTGGATTAGCTGGAGTAGGGCGTAAAACTGCTAATGTAGTTCGAGGTGAAATATGGAGGTTAGCTGATGGAATAACAGTTGACACCCATGTAAAAAGATTAACTAATTTAATAGGATTAGTTAATGAGCAAGATGTGATAAAAATAGAAAAAGAATTAATGAAAATAATACCAAAAGAGTATTGGATAGACTTTTCTCATTATATAATTCTTCAAGGAAGAGATAAGTGTATTGCTAGAAGACCAAAATGTTTGGAATGCGAAATAAAAATGTATTGTAAGCATGGTGAAAAAGTATAAAAAAGTATACAAAAAAAGTTTTTAATTGTTGACATATATGGTAAAGAATGTTATTATCTTGGTGTAAGAATATAAATGATAACTTAAGGAGACGATAACTATGAGAGTTTATCTGGATAATAATGCAACTACAAAAATGGACCCTAAAGTATTAGAAGCAATGATGCCTTTTTTAACTGAGGAATATGGAAATGCTTTTAGTATGCACCTTTTTGGAAAGGAAACGGGAATAGCTGTTTCAGAAGCAAGAGAAAAGATTGCGACTTTATTAAAAGTTAAGCCAGAAGAAATTATATTTACTGCTTCTGGAACTGAATCAGATAACATTGCAGTTAGAGGCGTAGCTAAAGCATATAAAAATAGAGGAAATCATATAATAACAAGCTCAATAGAGCACCCAGCTATAAAAAATACCTTTAAAGATTTGGAGCAAGATGGATATAAAGTAACATTTATACCAGTTGATAGTAATGGAGTAATAGATGTTAAAGCTTTAGAGGAAGCGATAACACCTGAGACGATTTTAATATCAATGATGCATGCAAATAATGAAGTTGGTACTATAGAACCAATAAAAGAAATTGGTGAAATAGCTAAAAAAAATAGAATTTTATTGCATGTGGATGCAGTTCAAAGTGTTGGAAAAATTCCTGTTTATCCAAAAGAATTAGGAGCGGATTTGCTAACTTTTTCAGGACATAAATTTCATGGTCCTAAAGGGATTGCTGCTCTTTATATAAGACAAGGTGTTAGAGTTGCTAGAACAATAACTGGTGGTGGACAAGAGAAAAAACTGAGACCAGGAACAACAAATACCCCTGCAGTAGTAGGAATGGCAAAAGCTCTAGAAATTGCTTGTCAAGATATGGATGTTGAAATAAAAAGAGAACAAGAATTAAGAGATTATTTTGAAGATGAAATAGTTAAAAGAGTTCCAGAAGTTGTAGTGAATGGAAAATCAGTAGAGAGATTACCAGGAACTTCAAGTATAACTTTTAAATATTTAGAAGGAGAATCAATTCTTTTATCTTTAAGCTATTTAGGTGTAGCTGTAAGCTCTGGATCAGCATGTTCATCGGATGAATTACAAGCGTCACACGTTCTATTAGGAATGGGAATTGAACCCGAATTTGCTCATGGAACTATAAGATTTAGTTTAGGAAAGTATAATACGAAAGAGGAAATAGATTATACAATAGAGCAAGTTGTAAAAGTTGTTGAAAAATTAAGAATGTTATCACCTTTATGGAATGAATATAGAAAATAAAAACAATTAAAAACTAAGGAGAAAATTATGCAATATACAGAAAAAGTAATGGATCATTTTATGAACCCTAGAAACGTAGGAACTATGGAAAATCCTGATGGATATGGTAAAGTTGGAAACCCATCTTGCGGAGATATTATGGAAATATTTTTAAAAATAGAAAATGATATAATAACAGATGTTAAATTTAGAACTTTTGGATGCGCATCAGCAATAGCAACATCATCAGTTTCAACTGAAATGGTTTTAGGTAAGGATATTCACGAAGCATTAGCAATAACAAATAAAGTGGTTGCAGAAGCTTTAGGTGGATTACCAGCTACGAAAATGCACTGTTCTGTTCTAGCAGAAGAGGCTCTAAAAGAAGCTATAGAAGACTACTTGGCTAAAAAACAAAAATAATGTATAATATTTAGGAACTATAAAAATATAGTTCCTAAATTTTTTTATTTGGAGGAAGAAGCTATGAAGAAATTAGTTGTGGTTTTCGTATTAATTGCATCAACTTTATCTTTTTCAAAAAGTACTCAAAGCAAAGTAGTAAAAGATAATATTCCAGATTATAGAGCTTATGTATTGGGAGATGGTGAAGGTAATATATTTTACCAAGAGAATTCAACTCATAAATACCATTAGCTTCTGTAACTAAAGTTATGACTATATTAGTGACTTTAGATGAAATAAGAAAAGGAAACATTGGCTTATACGATGAAGTAACGGTTGATTGGGAAATTTTAAGTGCTGGAGGAAGCTCTATTCCTATGGAGAGTGGAGAAAAAATAATAGTACTAGATTTGCTTAAATCGGCAGCTATAAAATCTGCTAATAATGCTGCTTATGCTCTAGCTAAACATTCTGGAAAAGGTAGTATTCCAAGATTTATAGATATGATGAATGCAAAGGCTAAAAGTTTAGGTTTAGAAAATGAATTAGAATTTCATACTCCTGCAGGATTACCAGATCATATGACTAGAAAAAAATTGGATATGGGAACAGCTAATGGAATATATAGATTATCTATAGAAGCTTTAAAGTATCCTGAATATATAGCAATTGCAAGACAAAAAACTGCTGAAATAAAAAATGGAAGTTATAAGTTAAAAAGTACAATTCATCTTTTAGGAAAAGAAGGTATTTATGGTTTAAAAACAGGATATCATACGAAATCAAGATTTAATATAACGGTTTTAAGTGATAAAGATAATGCTAATATAGTAACTGTTGTAATGGGAGGAAAATCTCCTAAAATAAGAGATGGGAAAATACTTGAGTTAAATGAAAAATTTCATGAAAATTATAAAAATAAAGATATTATAAAAAAAGATATACCAGTTGTATCAATACCAATTTCAGGTGGATATGTTGCAGATGTAAAAACTTATGGAACTAAATCTTTTTCTAAAATTGTAAAGAAAGATGCTGACGTTTCAATAGTTACAGAAAGAGAAAAAAAATTAGTAGCCCCTATAAAGGCTGGAACAGTTGTTGGAAGTTATAAGGTATTAGTGAATGGTGAAGTAGTATTTAAAGATAAATTAATTGTAAAAAGAGACGTAGAAAAAAAGAAGCTTATGGACAAGATAATGGAAATTTTTTAAAAAAATAAAAAAAGTTATTGACGAAGTTTAAAATTTATGGTACTATAA
>NZ_KI518058.1 GCF_000479045.1 Cetobacterium somerae ATCC BAA-474 | reverse complement strand
GATAATCTAGAGAATAGTTATGATATAATTTAAACAAGATAAATAAATTTTAGAGTGGTGATTATATAAACAATATAAAGATAAATAGAGTGTTTGAAATCTTATATATATTATTAAATAAGGAAAAAATTTCTTCTAAAGAGTTGGCAGAAAAATTTGAGGTGTCAGTTCGAACAATTTATAGAGATATTGAAGTTATATCTGGTGCAGGCATCCCTATTTGTATGACTCAAGGAAGAAATGGAGGAATAAGTTTACTAATATTATTTATTGTATAATAGTTATAAGTTTTTTATTATAACTAAGGAGGAATACATGGATTTAGATAAGTTTAAATATATTGTATGCATAGCTGAAGAAAAAAGTTTTACCAAGGCTGCTCAAAAACTTTATATTTCTCAACCAGCTTTGAGCCAATATGTCGCCACAATAGAAGATCAGTTTAAAACAAAGTTTTTTGACCGTAGCTGTAATCCTTTAAAATTAACTCCTGCTGGGGAAATATTTATAAAAAAAGCTCTAGAAATAATAAATCTGAAAAAAGAATTGTGGAGGGATTTAGAAGATTCTTCAAATAATAAAATAGTAACATTTTCTATAGGTATTTCACCTAATAGGAGCCCCTATATACTCCCACTTTTCATTCCATAGTTAAAAAAAGACTTTCCGAATATCAAAATTAAACTTTTAGAAAAGACAGGAGTAGATTTAGAAAATGCTCTTATTAATAATCAAATTGATATAGCTATTATTTCGCTCCCATTACTTGAAAAATCCCTTGTGTATGAGGAGTTTTTTAAAGAAGAACTTTTGTTAATAACCCCGAATGAAGAAAGGTACCAGTACTTCAATAGAAAAAAAGTAAAATTAGAAAATCTTAAAGATGAAAATTTTATTTTATTACAAGAAAGGCAAAAACTTAGAACTGCAATCGAGGCTTTCTTTTTAGAAAAAAATTTCAACCCTAAGATTTTTTTAGAAACTGAAAATCAAGAGTGTGTCTTGTCTCTTATAAGTTCTGGATTAGGAATAGGATTTGCTTCTAATATGCACTTGACAAATAAAAAATGGAGAGATCATTTTTTAACTTTTTCTTTAGATGAAACAATCCTTTCTAGAAAATTTGTAATTGCATATAAAAAAGATAAGAAACTCAGCAAGGTTGAAAATAAACTTATTGAAATACTTCGTAAATAAATTAAGTAAAGGTTTGTTCTTCCCTTTTCCTACCACCTTGAAAAAGGCAGCAGGCTTCTTGTCATTATAGTCTCATGTCCATACCAATCAACTTCAGAAAATTATAACTATTGATTCAACTTTTTAAGCTATCTAGTATTTTACATTACCGTTTTTAAAAGGAATTTCCCAAATTTAGTATAAGTTGTAAAAATTAAATATTTTTTTATTAAAAAACACCAAAAACCCACCCGGTGACTTTTTACATGGCGGAAATTATAGTTGAAATATAGACAAATTTATTTCCGCCCAAACTTTTAAAAATTATGGTAGATAATATATCTAGCTCCACTTACTAAAAAATGGGAATATCTCAATAAGATAGCAGAGAGACTACTCGATATAGCCGCAATTACTGCCTCTTACTCATGAAATCTTTACTGATATCTACTTTCTCTTTTACAATCTCAGCAAAAAAAGTCTGATTCTATCCCAGTGGGAGCAAAATGAAGGAAAGGCATTGCCCAACCCCAAGAACGATTCCACCTAAAAAGGAGTATCTTGATGAGGTATGCTAGAAGGGAGCTTTTATGAAAAGCAGCGAGGGGTATCCAAAATCCACACATTTTTTATGAAAGAAAAAAGCCAGCGACTAACACCTCTATCTCCCACTAGAGATATGTATTTCATCGCTAGCTCCACCCGCCGAATATCGGCCTACACAGAAGGCGGGGTTTCTTGAATAAAAAATTACTATTTATTTTCCTAATATATCGTTTTTAATAAAGTTCTTGTCCTAATTAGATTGTTTAACTTTTTTAAATTAATCGTTCCATATTCACTTATTATTTCAAGATTTTTTAACAAATCAATATAACCTCTTTCTAAAGTACTTGGATATAATTCCTTTAAATACTCTATATAATTTTTATTACAAAATGTCGAATTTAATTCATAGAGAGACTCATTTAATTTATCCAGTATATTATAACATCTTTCATTTAGTAAAAATGCCTCAATATACGAATCATCACCTTCATATCTATTTGCTAATATATCAAATTTTACCTTTTGAGAAAAGGGGTTAAAATGATTTGTAGATAAAGTTTCTAAACAATCCTCTATAATACAACCTGACTCTCTAACTAGCCGCTTTTTTCCTTTTTTTCTTTCACATATCTCTTTTAGTGTGATTAACTGAAATTTGAATTCTGAAGTCATGGGAATTACTAATTTTTTTGAGTTACAAGTTTTACAAATTGGTATTAAATTATATATACATCTATTTAAAGCGTAGTTTATATTATCATCTATTGTTTTATTTATTATATGTTCTTTGTCAAATAAAACTCCCTTTTCATTATGAGATAGGAGAGAAGATCCACAATAAAAGCAATTATAATTTGATAAAATTAACAATTCTTTAAAATATTGAAGTTTATCATCAGCTCCATTATAGTAATTTCCACAAATATCTTTACCAAAGTGCTTTGCTAAAATTTCATAATATTTATCTTTATCATAAATTCTTAAAGGAATTAAAAAATTATTCATTTAATCTCTCAACTCCATTATAGCATCAGATAATATACGTTCTTTTGTTGTTGATTTATACAATGGTATTATATGTACACTCTGACTCATTTTAATTTTAGGATTGTGAATAACTGGACACAAAGAATAATTTAAACACGATTCACCAAAAATTTTTTTGCATTTTAAACAAATTTTATAAATTTTTTCTAAAAGCATATAGTTTTCACTTTTTTCAATGAAGGTACTACTTTTATCAAAAATTACCTTATCTATAGAATTTTCTGTTAAAAAATCACTAGAATCATAACTTTGATAACTTATTATAGAATCCTCATCTTGATATATTTTTACAATTTTAAATTCTACATTTGTATTTTTTACTTTTCTAGGCAACGAGTATATAGATTCAGGCATATTGGTAGAAAAAATAAACTTAATATTTGGAAAATTTGGCTCTAAAAATTTAAATAACTCTTTAAAAAATATGCTTCTATTATTCCAATATAACTTATCATCAATCTCATCTACTAAAATATATGTTGTTTTAGAGTTATCAAATAGCCTTAAATAGAAGTATATCTCTGCAGTAATTCTAATCATAAGTTTAAATCCTGTAGATGTTAATTCTTCTGGTACTTTTTTGTCGTTTCTTTTTATTTTAACGCTACCACCTTGGTCAAATAATAATTCAAACTTCAATTTATCTTTAAAAAATTTAAAAATAGGATTATCTTGATTTTCTTTTAAAAGATGAAGTATTGTTTTTTTTAAGTTGTCATTTTTTTGCTTTTCTAATCTCTCCTCTAAAATTCCAATAATATCATCAATTGTTATTGTTTTTTTGTATCCAGTATCAAAAAGTCCTCCTAAATCAATTTCTAAATCTTTTATATATTCAGGTATATATATACATTGGAATTTATCATCATAATAACTTTGAGCTAATTCTTTTAATATTTTTGTTTTTCCATCTGAATTTCCTGCAGCTAATACAACTCCATCTACACCTTCAATTTTATTTTTTAATCTTTCTATTAGAGTCTTGGTATTATTATCTTTTGGAACATGCACTTAGATTACTCCTTTATTTTTCATTATTTTATTTATTGCGTAGATTCTTTTAAAAAAACCTTCTGCTGATAAACCTAATCCATGTGAATCATAGTAAATAGCTTCTCTTGGAATACATAGTGATAAAGGTTCCTTTAATTTTTTATTCTCTCTTAAAATCAGATAAATCATAATTAAATTATTAATATTAAATTTTTCATCTTTATTTGGATTCTGAAATTCTAAATCAAAAAAATTAACTATTGAATTATATTCTTCATTCATAAAATCAATATTTTTACCATTTTTAGCTATATAGTCTTAATAATTATTTATCATATTATCAATAGACCCTTTTCTTCTGTATAATTTTTCAAAAGTTTTATATGTAGAATGCTCTTTTATTGACTCTATATTATTTGAATTTCCATAGTCTATATAATTTAATTTTGATTTATCTGATTTAAAGAGAGAATAAAA
>NZ_KI518057.1 GCF_000479045.1 Cetobacterium somerae ATCC BAA-474 | reverse complement strand
ATAACCTAGTTTTTTTTGAATTCTATGGTTGTTATACCAGCCTTCTATATATTTAAATAAAGACTTTTTAGTTTCTTCAAAAGTCTTTGGTTTACTTTGATAAATTAACTCTTTCTTTAAAACTGAATGAAAAGATTCTATAGGAGCGTTATCATAAGGATTACCCTTTCTTGAATAAGAAAGGGTTGCACCTAAATCTTTAACCTTTGCTACATAATCTTTACTCGTATACTGCGATCCTTGATCTGTATGGATAATACAGCCTGTAAGATCACTGTTTAAATTAAGTTTAGAAAGAGCTTTTAAAACGATATCTGTTGTCATTGTTGTGGAGTAGTCCCAACCTTTAATTTCGTTCGTATGTAAATCCATAAATGAAGCTAAATATGTCCAACCAAAATCTTTTGTGTAAATATATGTGATATCCCCTACTATTTTCTCGTTTGTTGAGGTAGTTGAAAAATCCTGTTTTAAAAGATTACTCGCAGGTGCTTCAACTTTTGATTTAATTGTCTGGGGCTTGTACTTTTTTCTAGTAATAGATGAAAGACCTAATGCTCTCATAATTCTTTGAACTAGCTTGATACTCGCGGGATAACCCTCACGATTAAGTATTACATGTATTTTAGGAGCCCCATAAATTTTAGAATTTTCCTCATAAATTCTTTTGATTTGAGAAGATAGTAATTCATATCTCTCTTGAGTTTTAGTAGTAGTTTTATTGAGATTAAAGTAGTAAGTAGCTCTACTAATTTTAAAAATTTTACACATTTTTTCTTGGCTGTATTTAGGTTTTAATTGCTTGATAAGGTCAGTTATCTTAGTATCATCTAGTTTTTCGCGAATATTGTCAAAGCCTTTTTTAGAATAGCACACTCTTCTTTAGCGGCAGCTAGTTCTTTTTGAAGCTTTCTAAAGTCATCAAGAGTGATAACCTCATCACTTTGGGTATTGATATTACTATATTTTTTTCTCCAAAGAATAAGATTGGATGAAGACACACCATATTCACGAGATACCTCTTTAAGAGACTGACCATTTAAAATTAAATTAACAAGAGTTTTTTTAAACTCTTCATCATAAGTTTTTCGTTTAGACATAAAATCACTTCCTTCAAGGTTTAGTTTACATGATTTGTTATTTTATGTCTACAAACTTATTCTAACACCA
>NZ_KI518056.1:12555-12787 GCF_000479045.1 Cetobacterium somerae ATCC BAA-474 | reverse complement strand
TTAAATGTGGAAATGGTCTAAAAGTATCTATTGCCATTGGTGTCAATATTGGAAATAAAGTTTCATTATAGTAGTTTTCTATAAATCGTAACTCTTTTCCTTGTAACTCTTCATACGTCTTTATTGAAATTTTACCTTCTACTTTTATTTTATCCATAATTGTAGTATAAAGTTTATATTGCTTCTCAATAACTTTTGTGACCTCTTTTTTTATTATTGTTAACTGCTCTTT
>NZ_KI518056.1:0-12455 GCF_000479045.1 Cetobacterium somerae ATCC BAA-474 | reverse complement strand
GCCTCTGCTTCAGAGAGTACTCTTTTATTAAACTCTATCCAACTTATCTCTCTGTTGTAAAAGTCCTTTCCAGTATAGGTACTCATTCTCCAAACCTCCTATTTATTTTAAGCTCTATATCTAAGTCAAAAAGATATTTAAAAAGTTTTGACTGTTTCTCAAAACTACTTTTCTCCATATAAAAATCTTCTTTTGTATCCATCTCTATTATTAAATTAGTTTTAGTTAAATTTATTTTTTCATTATATAATCTTCTTTTTTTCCCTCTATCTAAAGATGTTGCTATTTTAATAATTGCTATAATTTTTAATAGTTTTATTAACTCTTCACCTTTAAATCCATAGTTATAAAGTGATTCTAACTTTGTATTTGACGTATGAGCTCTAACTATAAAGGCTATTTTTTCAATCATCTCTCTATTCAAACCAAATATTGTTGTATTTTCAAGTATATACGCTGAATGCTTACTATGATTTTCAAAATCTATTGCTTTTCCTATATCATGTAAATAGGCTGCTATTATAAAATATTTATAATCTTTTAATCCTAAAGAATGATACCCTTTCAATTTATCTAATAATTTTATACCTATATTTTTTACAAACTCTGAATGTTCTCTATCAAAATCAAATTTTTCACCTAAATCTATAACTGAATCTAATGTTATTTTCCATAATGTTTCTTCAAAAGAGTATCTAATTTCAGGATAAAATTTCTCTAATGCACATAAATCTTTTATATTAAAATCTAAAAATTTAATCTCTTTTACTTCAAAATAATCAGCAAAACTTATAATTAAACAGATTGATATAACCATTAATTTTGCAGTAGGCACACTACACTTATATTTTGTAGAAATTTCATTGTATGAATGCTCTTGTAAAAACTTTATTTTTTCTTTTAATTCACTTAATGTTAAATTTTTTAAATCCTTTTTTCCAAAAATTAATTTTAAAAGTTTTTCTTCTAATTCTCCTTCTAAAATAAGTTTTTTTATAATCTTTCTTCCTACATCTCTTCTTATGAACTCAACATAACTTTCCATATAATCACAAATAAAATCAAAAGCCTTCTTTGAATTTATATTATTTTCTTCAAGTATTAAATATAACTTTTCTGTCCCTAAATTTATATGCTCATTTATAGATAACTCTCCTTTATAAAATAGATATACCCCTGAACTAAAAGATTTTAAATTAAAAAATAATCTGCTCTCTTTTTTTGAAAAAACCTCTTTTTCCAAATGAATTAATTTTTTTATAGAGTAATATGTTTTTTCACTTAAATCTATACTTTCTACAGGTAAATTTACTTTTAGCTTTATTTGATCTAGAACCATTGGAAAGTTAGTTATTGTTTTAAAAAACTCACTAAATATAATTTTCTTTTCTGTAGTTCCATAATCTCTAGATAAGTTATCCATTTTTTTTAATATCTCACATAATTTCCTCATTTTTTCCAGAGAAATTTCATCCTTGTCTTTAATCTCTTTGAAAAGATTAATATCTTCTGTAACTTTTTCTAAAACTTTATATCCATTTTCTTTTTTTTCATATATTTTCATCTCTATAAAAGTTGAATTAATCTCTATTACTGTATAAGTCCCCATATCCTCTCCATTCTATTTATTTCATTTTAAACTTCAATTTTTTATCAAAAGTATTTATAAATTTTTTCTGAGATATAAACAAATCAATAATTTTTAAGTCCTCTTCATCTTTATCTTTAATAAAAAATATAATCTCATCTTTTGTAATTTCTATTTCAAAATTTTCATCTTCCAATAATAAATCATCATAAAATATATTTGTCATATTCAATATTTTAGAAAGCATCATTAATTCATCTATTTCACTATCTTTAAACATCTCCTTATATTTTTCTAACCCTTTATATTTTTTATTTCCTCTAGCTACAATTAATGCTGAGGCTACAAGTTCTTTTTGCTCAATACCTTTTACTCCCAAATTTAATATCATATAAGCTGAGTGCAATGGATAATTTACAAAATTAATACTCTTTCCTATATCATATAAATACGTCACTATCTTTATTATTTTTTCATTTATTCCTTTAAGCTTATATTCTCCATCCAATGATAAGCATATTTTTTTAAAAATTTTATATTGTTTTTCTTTTATTATTGTATTAATATCCAAAATTTCCAATATCTCTCTAAAACCATCTTCAAAAGGATCTTGAATAACTTTCCCACATTCACTGAGTCTTTCATACAAAACTCCCTCTCTTATTCCATAGCCACTAATTATTAACTCTTTTAAAGAGAAATATGTTAATACCTCTTCTACTGCTATCGCTGCCCCTATAAAAACATCAGCTCTCGCTTTTGATAATCCTTGTACATCTTGTTTCTCTTTATAGTCTTTATCTTTTAAAAAGTTTACCACTTCTTTTACACCATCAACACTTACCTTATAATTATGTAATAACTCCAAAGGATAGTTATTCATATATAGATTTACTCCTCCAATATTTCTAACTGTTCCTCCTACCCCTATTAAAGGTAAATCTTTTATTTTATCTTTCCACTGAACTATTTTAAGTTGGTTTTGTATAAACTCTCTTAATGTCTCTTCATCTTTTTTACTTAATTTATCTTTTAAATTTGCAATTTCTGATAAAGTTACTGCTCCAAAATTTAAACTTACTCTCTCTAAAGCTTCTCTATTTTCAAAGTGAACTATTTCTAAACTTGATCCACCCAAGTCAATTACAACTCCATCTTTTATATCTAATGTGTTTATTGCTCCTTCAAAAGAAAAATATGCTTCATCCTCACCTTTAAAAACAATTACATCTATTCCTGTTGTTTTTAATATTTCTTTTAATAGATATTCTCCATTTGTAGCAATTCTTAAAGCCGCCGTTCCAAAAGCTACAATTTCATCTACGTTATTTTTTAAACATACTTTTTTAAATAATTGTATTGTTTTTAATGCTAATTTTATTTTTTCATCCTTTAACTCTTTTTTATCGTTTATCCCCTCTCCTAATCTAACGGTTTCCTTTATATCCTCTATTGGAATAAAAGATTTATTCGGAGTAATTTCATATATAACCATTCTAATAGAGTTAGAACCAATATCCATAACGCAAATTCTTTTTCTTAAAATCATTTTAACTCCTCCAAAACTTTTGTATTTTTAAGGATTTACTGCTTTTTTATCTCTCTTCCTTTTCAAAATAAATTTCAACTTTTATTTTTAATTTATAAAAGGAAATATAGGCATTTATATGTACTCTAATTATAATAACGGAAACAAAAGGAGGAGGCTATGACTAGTACAAATAATAATTCTACTGATCTTGTTAATATAAGGGATTTGTTACCAGAAGATATTCCAATTTTACCTCTTGTAATAAGACCTATTTTCCCAAATATTCTAACTCCAATCGCTTTCACAGGAGAGGATTTTTTACAAGCAATAAAAGATGCAGAGGAACACTATAACGGTTTCATCGGTTTAGTTTTTGTGAAAGATATTGATGATAATGATTACTTCAACTCAACTTTATATGATGTTGGAACTGTTGTTAAAATTAATAAAGTTACATCTATCTCCCAAGATTCTGTTCAAGCTATTGTTTTTGGTGTAGAAAGATTTAAAAAGAAAAAAGTTGTCCCTGGAAATTCTAGATTGTGTTGGAAAGTAAAATATAATAGAGAAACAACTGATTCATCCGTTGAACTTAAAGCTTATATGCTTGCCATTATGACATCTTTAAAGGAAATTTTTGAAGTTAATCCTATACTAAAAGAGGAGTTAAAACTCTTAGTTTCCCAAGCATCATATGACCATCCTAGTATTTTTATAGATTTTGTTTCTTCAATGCTAAAAGCTGAAGCAAAGGATCTCCAAGAACTTTTAGAAGAGTTTAGTATAGTTAATCGTTCACAAAGACTTTTAACGATGCTGAAAAAAGAATTAGAAATCTCCCAACTTCAAGCTAAAATTTCTAAACAAATCGAAGATAAAGTTAGTAAGCAACAAAAAGAATATTTTTTAAGAGAACAGCTAAAATTAATAAAACAGGAACTTGGATTAGAAAAAGATGAAAAATCAGCAGTTATTGATAAAATTGTAGATAAAATAAATCATATTCATCTATCTCCAGAAGCTGAAAAGATAGTTGATGAACAACTTGAAAAACTTTCTCTACTTGATCAAGGTTCTCCTGAATATCATGTAGCTCGAACATATATTGAGTCTATTGTTGAACTTCCATGGGGCGTTTTTTCAAAAGATAGATTGGATATAAAGAAGGCTAAAACAATTTTAGATCGGGATCACTATGGTCTTGAAGATATAAAAAATAGTATTTTAGAATTTGTAAGTACAGTTATAAAAACTGGAAATGTTAATGGATCCATTCTTTGTTTAGTCGGACCTCCAGGAGTTGGAAAAACATCAATTGGTAAATCAATAGCAGAATCATTAAATAGAAAATTTTATCGTTTCTCTGTTGGTGGTATGGTTGATGAAGCTGAAATCAAAGGGCATAGAAGAACATACATTGGAGCTATGCCTGGAAAAATTATTCAAGCTTTAAAGCTTGTACAAACATCAAATCCTGTTATTATGATTGATGAAATAGATAAAATTGGAAATAGTTTTAGAGGAGATCCCGCTTCTGCTTTATTAGAAGTTTTAGATCCAGAACAAAATAAGGATTTTTTAGATCACTACTTAGATATAAGATATGATTTATCAAAAATTCTTTTTGTTACAACTGCAAATCAACTAGATACAATTCCAAGACCATTACTTGATAGAATGGAAATCATTCATTTATCAGGCTATATACTTGAAGAAAAATTACAAATAGCTCAAAAATACTTAATTCCTCAACAACTTAAAGCTCACGCTTTGGATAATAAAGAGATTACGATAAGTAAAAATGCTCTAAAATTTATAATAGATAAATATGCTAGAGAAGCTGGAGTTAGAACTTTGGATAAATGTATTCGAAAAATTATGAGAAAAGTAAATCTGAAAATTGCTGAAGGTAATAAGGAAAAAGTTAGAATAAACGAAAATAATGTCGAATCTTATTTAGGAGTTCCAATTTTTACTACAGAAGAACTTTACCAAAATGAAATTCCAGGAGTTACTCTTGGATTGGCATGGACTTCTATGGGTGGTGCAACACTATATATTGAAGCAGCTAGTATCAGTAATAAAGAGAGTGGATTAAAGCTAACAGGGCAATTGGGAGATGTTATGAAAGAATCAGCAGAGATTGCATATTCATATATTAGATCATTACTCGCTAAGGATAACACTCTTCCTGCTGAAGCAAAAGAATTTTTTGATAAAAATAGAGTTCATCTACATGTACCTGAAGGTGCTACTCCTAAAGATGGCCCATCTGCTGGTATCACAATGGCTTTAGCTCTTTACTCTTTAGCTACTAATACTCCTATTAGAAAAGGTATTGCCATGACTGGAGAATTAACTTTAACTGGTAAAGTTTTACCTATTGGAGGAGTTCGAGAAAAAACTATCGCTGCTAGAAGGGTTGGTATCTTTGAACTACTTCTTCCTAAAGATAATAAAAAAGATTTTGATAGACTTCCAGATTTTTTAAAAACTGGTATTACAGTTAATTATGTTGATTATTTCACTGATGTTATTAATTACACTATAAAAAAATAGAAAAGGAATGCTTCAATGCATTCCTTTTTACTTTATTTCAATCTCTTTTATAATATCACCATCTAAACTTTTTATACAAAAGTAGTTATCCTCTAAAATTCCATAACTATTTACATTTCCACCTTTTGGTAAAGATATAGAACCTGGATTTAATCTATATATACCATCTTTTTCATATGCTACTGGTAGATGAGTATGTCCATACATAAATATATCTCCTTCACAAATATTAGGCAAATTTTCTTCACTATATACATGACCATGTGTTACAAAAATTCTCTTCTCTTTAAAAAAAATCGTAGAATAATCTCCTAAAATTGGATATTGTAACATCATTTGATCTACTTCGCTATCACAATTTCCTCTAACTGCAATTATTTTATCCTTATAATTATTTAGTATATCTGCAACTTCTTTTGGATTATATTCCAATGGCAATGGATTTCTTGGTCCGTGATATAATTCATCACCTAATATTAATATATATTTAGCTTCTTCTTTTTTATAAGCTTCTAACGCTTTTTTTAAGAAATAACTTGATCCATGAATATCTGACATTACAAAAATTTTCATAGCTAATCTCCTTAAAATATTTTTTTTCATTATATATCAATTTTCTAGAAAAAAAAAGGAATTTATTATTTTCTTTTTAATAATACTTTTAGAAAAGAGTTGCCTTTTTAATATTAAAATGGTATACTTCTGTCGAGTATACATTAAAGTTGTATATTTATACTTAATTAAAATTATTTTAGGAGGTTATCATGGCTCATAGAATTAACGAAGATATCTGTATCGGATGCGGAACTTGCGAGGCAATCTGTCCTGTTAGCTGCATTTCAGAGGTTGATGGAGGAAAAAGAAGAATCGACGAGGATCAATGTATTGATTGTGGTGCTTGTGCAGGTGCTTGTCCTGTTGAGTGTATCGCTCCAGCTGAGTAATAACTTACAATAAGAGATCAAGAAATTGATCTCTTTTTTATTATATATTTATATTAAAGGGGGCTTAATGAAACTTATTTACAAAGTTAATATTGATGAAATTGGAAAATTTATAGATAGACCTAATCGATTTACAGCATCACTAGAGCTTAATAATAATGAGATAATTACTGCTCATGTTCATGATTCAGGAAGAATTAAAGAACTTCTTTTTCCTGGAAATCAAGTTTTTTTAAGAAAAGCAAAAAATATCGAGAATCGAAAAACTTTATGGGACGTTATTGCCGCTTGTGCAGATGATAATGAAGAAATTTTAATTAATTCATCTATTCATAGATATATCACCGACAATTATTTTAAAAATGAGGATATTTCTATCTTTGGAAAAATAGATTTTATAAAACCTGAAGTTAAATTTGGTAATAGCAGATTAGACTATTTAATTGAAAAAAATGGAGAAAAGATATATATCGAAACTAAAGGAGTATCTCTTTCTAAAAATAAAATCGCTACTTTCCCAGATGCTCCAAGTGTAAGAGCAACTAAACACTTAAATGAGCTAATTGAAATTAAAAAATCTGGTCATCGTGCTGCTGTTATACTTATTATTTTGAGAGATTCTGATTTTTTTGTTCCTAATTATGAAACTGATCCAATTTTTTACAAAACATTTTATAAAGCAATTGAAGAAGGGGTTGAAGTCTATCCTCTACAATTTTCTTTTATCAATGGCGAAATTTTCTTTAAACATAAAAAAATTAAAATCATTCCTCATAAAAATAACTTCTAAATATAGATTTCTATACATTTTTGTATTTTCATATTTTTATGATATAATAGTAATAAAAATGTTTGGAGGTCACTGTGGAAGACAAATTTTTAATTGAATCTTTAAATAGTTTACTTAAAGATGATCTTTTTAAAATCTTAGCTAAATTTAATATAAAAATTGCTAAAAGTACTGTTAAAGGAAAAATTATAGAAAAGGTTACAGAAGCTTATGAAAATAATACTTCAGCTTTTTTAGAAATTTTTTCTAAGGATACTATATCTTTACTTTCTCAATTTAATGTTGAGAAAAACCAAGTTAGCGAACAAGATTTCTTTGAATATGAGGAATTTTTATTACCGTTACAAAGTTTTGGATTTATATCTAAAAATGTTATAAAAGAAAAAGACAATAACCACTACCTTATCTCAACATGGTTTATTGAAACTATAAATTCTATTTCTCAAAAAGAAGAGAATAAAGTTTTAATTGACTCTTATCAGGAACTTGAGATGCTAATTTTAGGAATGATTAGATTCTATGGTGTTATTGATGAGCATAAATTATTAGAACTTTTACTTCCTACATTTAAAGATATTACTTTAGAGAAAATTCATGCTTTTATTGATTGTAGATGGATTTTAAATGTATTTATATCAAAATTAGAAGATTCTGGAAGCAAAACTATCTATTTAGTAGCTGATTCTGTTTCTGAACCTGTTGATATTTTACATGAAACAATTAAATATGATGGTTTAGAGTACAAAATATTAACAAATGATGAGTACAAAAACTATTGGAATTACTTCTTCATTGAAAAAACTCAAGAAGTTGCTGATTTAATTGCCCTTCTAATGTCTCACAAAATGCAAGGAGCTCAAATTGGATTTGAAATTACAACAATAATTGATAGATTAAAAAATAATCTACCTATAGAAGAGATTGTTTCTGATAGTAAAACTAGAATTAAATTTGATAATTCTAATTCTGAATCTATATTTACAGCTCTTGTAACTAAAATTTCTAAGTCTTTACCTCTTTGGACTCTAAAAGGACATTCATATGTTGAAGTTTTTGGTGAAAATCAACCACCAAGAGTAGTTAATAAAGTTGGTAGAAATGAAAACTGTCCATGTGGATCAGGAAAAAAATATAAAAAATGTTGTGGAAAATAAAAAAAATAGGAGCTAAGCTCCTATTTTTTTATTCAATTATATTTGGTTTTAGTTAATTTCTATACTTTAATAGTATAGTATTTGTAAGATTTTGTCAAGAATTTATTTTTTTCTTCATTTTAATGTATTTTTTATGTATAATATACAGAAAAATAAAGGAGTTTTGTATGAATTTTTTAAACAATTTTTTTAAAATCCAAGAAAGGCATAGTAGCATCAAACATGAGATTATTGGAGGAACTACTACTTTTCTAACTATGGCTTATATTATTTTTATCAATCCTGCTATTCTTAGTGAATCTGGAATGGATAAAGGAGCCCTTATTACTGTTACCATTATTTCAGCAGCAATTGGAACTCTTATATCTGCCCTTTTAGCTAATGCACCTTTTGCTTTAGCACCAGGTATGGGTTTAAATGCATTTTTTACTTATTCTCTTGTTATTGGAAGAGGTATTCCTTGGGAAACAGCTTTAGGTATTGTTTTTCTTTCTGGTGTATTTTTCTTCTTTTTATCAATTGGAGGAATTAGAGAAAAAATTGCAAATGCTATTCCACTTTGCTTAAAAATATCTGTGACTGGAGGAATTGGTCTTTTTATCGCTTTTATTGGTCTAAAAACTTTAGGAATTGTTTCTTCTAATCCAGCAACAATTATTGGTTTAGCAAGATTTAACTCACAAATTTTAATTGGAGTTATTGGTCTTTTTATTGCAATTATATTAGAAATAAAAAAAGTTAAAGGTGGAATATTAATAGGTATAATTTCATCTACTGTTATAGGTCTATTCACTGGTGATACTATAATGCCTAACTCTATTGTATCTATGCCACCTAGTATTGCACCAATAGCTTTTAAATTAGATATTATGGGTGCTCTTAAATTATCTTTATTAGGCCCAGCTTTTTCTTTTATGTTTGTTGATCTTTTTGATTCACTTGGAACTTTAATTGCATGCTCTAAGGAGATTGGACTAGCAGATAAAAATGGAAAAGTTAAAGATCTTGGAAAAATGCTATACGCAGATGTTACTTCTACTATAATCGGTGCAGTTCTAGGAACAAGTACTGTTACTACTCTTTCAGAAACAGCTGCTGGAATTGCTGCTGGTGCTAGAACTGGATTAGCTTCAGTTGTAACTTCTCTTTTCTTTATAGTTGCATTATTCTTTACCCCTTTAGTTTCTATTGTTCCATCATTTGCAACATCACCAGCTCTTATTATCGTTGGAGTTTATATGTTTAAAAATATTTATGAACTAGATTGGAAAGATTATAAAACTCTTTTTCCATCTTTTGTTACAATATTAATGATGCCATTAACTTATAGTATCAGCACTGGACTAGCATTTGGTTTCATATCTTATATAATTATCCATGCTGGAACTGGAGATTTTAAAAAATTAAATCCTACTCTTATCTTTATAGGAGCTTTATCAGTTCTAAGTCTAATTGTATAAAAGTAAAAGACAGCTATTTTTAGTTGTCTTTTATTAATTCAAGTAATATTTCAATTAATTTTTCCCTAGCTGGTGATTTTGTCATTGGAACATGATCAGAGTCTAACGTTATATACTTCCACTTTCTTTTTTCTACTCTTTTCTTCATAATTTTTTTAGGTTTTTCTAAATGCTCAAATCCAGTACTATCTAAACAATCTATATAAGCTCCTGGAATTTTTTTTCCATTTCCTTTAAATTTAACTTTTTCCTTATATGGATTAAAAGGCATATCTTTTATTAGCGGATGCTCCTTTCCAAATAATCTTTTAGGTAAGTATTTATCCTCTCCTTCATTTTTACATATTTCATATAACTCACCTTCTCTTTTTTCTCCAAATAAAGTTAAAATACTTTCGTTATCTTCTAGAAAAAAACTATCAATATATATTTGATATTTTATTCTTTCAGGAACTAATTCTACTACAGCTGATACTACTGCGCCTCCAAAAGAGTGTCCAATTAAGTATATATTATCTAAATTATTTTCTAATATTAGATGTTCTACCTCTTTTGCATAAGTAGTCAAATTAATTTTATTTTCTAGAATTTTTTTTCTATCTCCTATTCCTGATAGACTTGGACAATATACATTATTACCATAAAGTTTTAATATCTTTTCTATATCTCTAAAAACCCATCCCCCAACACCCGCTCCATGTATTAAAATTATATTTTTTTTCATTTTTCACCTCTATAAATAATAAAAGGCTTGAAATTAATCAAGCCTTAAGATATTACATTCCTTTTAGTAGTATTTGTACCTCTGGTCCAATTGGGAATCCACTTAACATCCAAGCTGCTAAGAAAATTGACCATCCAATTAAGAATGTTATTGAGTAAGGAAGCATTACTGATATCAATGTTCCTAAAGAAGCTTTCTTATCATATTTTTGCATAAATACAATTATCATTGCAAAATATGACATTAAAGGAGAAATTATATTTGTACTTGAATCTCCTATTCTATAAGCTAACTGAGTAAACTCTGGTGAGTATCCTATTCTCATTAACATCGGAATAAATACTGGTGCTAATATAGCCCACTTAGCTGAAGCTGATCCCATAAATAGATTTAAGAATCCTACGATTAATATAAATCCGATTACTAATGGAATCCCACCAATTCCAGCTGTTTCTAAGAAGTCTGCTCCTTTTACAGCTAAAATTGTCCCTAAGTTTGTATATCCAAAATATGCTATAAATTGCGCTGCGAAGAATACTAAAACTATATATCCAGCCATTCCTTGCATTGATTTAGTAAGCATACCCATTACATCTGAATCATTTTTTATTGTTCCAATAGATTTACCATAAGCTAATCCTGGAAGTGCGAAGAAAATTACGATTATTGGTACCAATCCACTTCCTAAGAAGTTTTTACCTAATGCAAAATAAATTGGTACTAATAAAACTAACATAACTACTGTAGCCATTCCAGCTGATCTTAAAGCTTTTTTCTCTTCAACAGTAACTTCTTGGAAATCAATAGCTTCATCTCCTGTATATTTCCCTAATCTTGGTTCTACTATTTTATCATTAATTAAAGTTCCTAAGAAAGCAATTACAAATGTTGATGCCATCATAAAGTACCAGTTTGCTGTTGGTAAAACCTCATAAGTTGGATCAAGTATTTTTGCAGCTTCCGTTGATATACCTCCTAAAAGTGGATCAATTGTTCCAATTAACAAGTTAGCTGAGAATCCTCCAGAAACTCCAGCAAATGCTGCCGCTAATCCAGCAATTGGATGTCTTCCAAATGACAAGAAGATTAATGCTGCCAATGGTGGTAATACAACGTATCCTGCATCTGATGCTACGTTTGACATAATTCCTAAGAAAATAACCATAACAGTTACTAATTTTTTAGGTGTAGATAATGCAACTTTTTTTAATATTGCTGCCATTAATCCAGATCTTTCAGCAATACCTATTCCAATTATTGCTACAAGTACTGTCCCTAAAGGTGCAAATCCAGTAAAGTTTTTAACCATAGATGTAAATATATAATTTACTCCCTCTTTAGTCATTAGAGATTTTGTTGATATAACCATCTCCTCTGTCTTCATTGTTTTACTATTGATTCCAACAAAATCAACAGACCAACCTAAAGCTCCACCTATTCCAGATATAATAATAACTACTACAGCTAATATTGCAAAAAGTGTAGCTGGATGTGGTAGGGCATTTCCTCCCTTTTCAATTATGTTCAAGAATTTGTCAATAAAACTCTTGTTATTAAGTTCGTTCTTTTTTAATTCAGCTTCCATTTTCCCCTCCATATTGATAATTTATTTTCATTTTATTATAAAATGATTAATAAACTTTCTACTATAGATAAAGGATACCATATTTTATATAAAATTAACAAGATTAATTTTATATATTTT
>NZ_KI518055.1 GCF_000479045.1 Cetobacterium somerae ATCC BAA-474 | reverse complement strand
TAACTGATTTAGGAAAAACAGCAACTTATTTAATTGAAGAGATTAGAAAAGCAAAAGCTGAAAAATAAACCTTAAAAGTTACCACTTTAAAGCAAAGGATAGAAAATATCCTTTGCTTTTTTAAATAAGATATGGGGGTATGAAAATTGGATAATACAGTTAAAAATAAACAATTTAATCTTTTTGAAAAATTCACTCAACTTTGCGTTACTATAATGCAAAAGTATCTTCCTGATGCTTTCCTTTTTGCAGCAATCCTTACTTTTATTGTTTTTATTGCTGCAACTATAATGACTAAACAATCACCTTTTCAAATAGCTATGCATTGGGGTAATGGTGTTTGGTCTCTTTTAGCTTTCTCTATGCAAATGGTAATGGTTCTTGTAACAGGACATACTTTAGCAACTGCTCCTTTTTTTAAAAGAATCTTAGATAAGCTTTCTAATCTTCCAAAATCTCCTATTCAAGCTATTATCTATGTTACTTTTGTATCTGGAGTAGCTTGTATTTTAAACTGGGGGTTTGGACTTGTTATTGGAGCAATCTATGCTAAAGAGATTGCAAAGAAAATCAAAGGTGTCGACTATCGTCTTCTTATTGCTTCTGCTTACTCTGGTTTCTTGTTATGGCATGGAGGAATTTCTGGATCTATTCCTCTTACTTTAGCTTCTGGAAACCTTTCAAAAGCTACTGCTGGAGCTTTAGATAAAGGAATTAGTACATCTCAAACTCTATTTTCATCATATAATTTAATCATCCTTTTTGCTTTATTATTTACGCTTCCTTTATTAAATGCTGCCATGCACCCTAAAAATAAAGAGGATGTTTTTCAAGTTGACCCTGCATTATTAGAAGATGATGTGCAACCAGTTACTTTTGATAAAGCTGAGATGACTCCTGCTGACAAAATTGAAAATAGTCCAGTTGTTAACATTTTAATTGGTATTCTTGGATATACATATATAATTGGATATTTCCTTCAAAAGGGATTTGATTTGAATCTTAACATTGTAAATATGATTTTTTTAGTTACTGCTATAGTTGCTCATAAAACTCCTAAAAATCTTCTTTTAGCTTTTGGAAATGCTTGTAAAGGAGCTGCTGGAATTATACTACAATTTCCTTTTTATGCTGGAATAATGGGAATGATGGTTGGACAAAACAGTGATGGAGCTTCTTTAGCAGGTATAATATCACAAAGTTTTATCAGTTCATCCACTGCTCTTTCATTTCCAAGCTTAACTTTCTTAAGTGCTGGAATTGTAAATTTCTTTGTTCCATCTGGTGGTGGGCAATGGGCTGTTCAGGCTCCTATTATGATGCCAGCAAGTGTAGAACTTGGGGTTTCAACAGCAAGAACTGGTATGGCTATCGCTTGGGGAGATGCTTGGACTAATATGATTCAACCCTTCTGGGCTTTGCCTGCCTTAGGTATTGCTAAATTAGGTGCAAAAGATATTATGGGATATGGAGTAATTATTACAATTTACTCTGGTATTGTTATTATGTTGGGATTAACTTTCCTATAAAAAAAGGTTGCTCTTTAGCAACCTTTTTTATATCTTATTAATTTTCTCTATAAACAAAAAGACCTGTTAAAGTTAATGCCACTGATACTGCCATATATGTTGGATTTGATATAGCTGCATAAATAAATATTGATGCTCCACCTATTAATGCAAGTATTGGCACAACTGGATAAAATGGAACTCTATATGGTCTTTCTAAATTTGGTTCGTTTTTTCTTAAAATAAATAATCCTAAAAATACTAAACAGTAGAATAACCAGAACAATGCTACTGGAATATCTCCAAATACATCTGGATTTCCTGTTATAATCATAGCTATTAAGAAGAAAACTGATAATAGATACATAACTACTGAAGAGTTTATAGGTTGTTTATGTTTATCATCTATTTTAGCAAAAAACTCCTTCTTTGGAAGGTGTCCCTCTATTGCTAAAGTATACGGTATTCTTGTTGATGCTAATATCATACCATTTAGCCCACCAAATGCTGATATCATAATTCCTAAGAATATAAACTTAGCTCCCATTGGTCCAAATAATTTTGTAGCTACTCCAAACATTCCAACTTTTACAATCTCCTCTGCTGTGAATACATTTAATAGTGCTAGGTTTAATGCCACATAAAATATCGCTATAAATCCTAATCCTAATATAATTGCTCTAGGAAGATCTTTTTTTACATTTTTTAAATCTCCTGCAATTGTTCCAACATATATCCATCCATCAAAAGCAAACATAATTGGTACTAATGATAATCCTAATAAAACTAAAGGTGATGAAGATGTAGCTTCTCTTGTAATCTCTGTCATATAAAACATTCCCGATGAATTATCTGCAGATAAAAATCCAAATATAGTTATTAATAATAGTGGTACAATTTTAGCTGCTGTAGCTAGTGTTTGAATTTTTCCACCTACATTTTTTGTAAATATATTTATTGCAAATAGGAAAGATATAGCAACAAATGCTGTTCCTCCTAAAAATATAGTATTACTAGGATCTATATTTAAAAAGTTTCCTGTAAATACTGCAAAATAATATGCAATTAAACCTATTAAAGCTGGAAAATATATTATTAATTGAGCCCATCCAACTAAAAAGGCTATTCTTTTTCCATAAATTTTCTTAATCCATGCAATCATACCACCTGTTTCAGGAATAGCTGCTCCAACTTCTGCTGCAGTAAGACCTGATAATATTGATATAATACCTCCAAGTACCCAAGCTGCAATTGCAATTTTTGGATTCATATTAGCTGCTACTAAAATTTGACCAGCTTTAAAGAAGATTCCAATTCCAATAACAATTCCTACAACCATTGAAAAAGCTACTGAAAAGCCGTATCTTTTTTCTAAATTTTCACTCATTTCTTTTCTCCTTGTTAATGTATTCTACTTTTTTAGTATTTCTTTACTTATTTTAAAGCACTTTTCGATTAAACATTTTATCACAATTCACCTTTCAAAACAAGTATTTTTTATTTCTTGCATAAATGGAAAAAGTGGTATATAATTACTTTTGTAAATAAAAGGGGTGAACAAAATAAAAATGTTAGAAAAGAAAAGAACTAATAATAACTCTATAGTGGATTATTCAGCAAAGTTCTACTTATTTCCGCTACTTTTAATTGGTCTTATATTAAGAAGTTTAGATAATCTATTTATAAAGTTAAAATATCAAAGATAAAAAAGAGAGCTTTCGCTCTCTTTTTTTTATCTTTGATAGATATTAAATCTATCTGTTATTTTCTTTAATTTGTCTAATCTTTCAATACTTTCCTCTTTATTTTGTTTTCCAAATTTTAAAAGTAAAGCATTTAAAATAATTATACCTGGAACAAAAGTATAAGCTTTTCCTCCATTTTTTGTGGTGATTACTAAATCAGATATATTACCTAATACAGAATCTTTTTTATCAGTCATAGTAATTATTCTATTTCCTTGCTCTTTAAAAAACTCAGTTACTTGACAAGTAAAGTTTGTATATGGATGGAATGATATTGTAAATAGTACATCATCCGGGCTTGAATAAAGAAGCTTATCTGTAAAATCAGATGCTCCTGATATCATTAACTCTACATCCTCTCTTAATTCTTTTAACATAAAATATAGATAGTATGCTAGAGCATATGACCCTCTTGCTCCTAATATATATAACTTTCTACTAGTTTTTATCATCTCCATAGCTTTTTCTAATTGCTCTTCTATAGCTACAGTATCTATCTCCTCTAAAAGCTCTATGTTCGTAGTTATGATTTCAGATAATATTCCATCCCCTGACATTGAATCAATCTCTTGTCTGAACTCTTTCATTTGAGAAGTTGATATCTCTACATCTTTTTGGAAAACTCTTTGGAAATCAGGATAACCTTTAAAACCTAAATTTTTTGAAAATCTTGTTATTGTAGCTGGACTTGTTCCTGTCTCTTTAGCTAGCTCATTTATTGAAATAAATGATACTATACTCTGATTATGTTTTATAAAGTCCACAATCTTTTTAAAACTCTTACTATACGTTGAATAATTCTGCTCTAAATTAGCTAATACCGCCTTTTTCATCTCACACCTCTATATACTTATACGTTTGGATTTAATACAAACTCCGTTAAATCATTTACAAAATTCATAGTCTTCTCATTTTTATCGTTTACTGGATTGTATTCTACTATGTCTACTGATGTTATAGAGTAGTTTTTAAATAAGAATCTAAATGTTTTGAACATCTCTTCTGGAGTGAATCCATTTCTAACTGGTGTACTTACTCCTGGAGCAAACTCTGGATCAACTGAATCCACATCAAAACTTATATGGATATTATCAATCTTTAAGTAGTCTCTTATCTCATCTAAAACATTATCTAATCCTTTATGAACAACTTCATCATAAGGAATTACTTTTACTCCTAACTCTTCAATAACGTCTCTTTCTTTTACATCTAAATCTCTAGCTCCTAAAATTACAACATTTTTGCTGTCAATTTTAGCTCCTTCGTAGAAACAATTTACTAAGTCTCTATCTCCAGCTCCTTGTAAAAGTGCTAACGGCATTCCATGAATATTTCCTGACATTGTTGTTTCATCAGTATTCATATCTCCGTGAGCATCAATCCACACTACCCCAACTTCTTTTTCTAACGCTACCCCTGATATTGATCCTAGTGCTATTGAGTGATCTCCTCCAATAGTTATTGGTCTATATCCATCTCTTACTGCTTCGTTTACTGCTGTTGCTAACTTTTCACAAGTATTAAGTATTGTATTTTTATATTTTAATGACCACTCATTGAAATTCTCTCTTTGCTTTTCAATATCTATATAAGTCATCTCACCAAATGTATCTGGGAAGTACTCCTCTAAAACTTCTGGTCCAAATTCAATACCTGCTTTATTTGCTCCTAAGTTCATTGGAACAGCAAACATTTTATTTTTCATTTTTTCAGTATATAAATATACTGCATCTTCTTCATCTATAACTTTAATATATTCTAACTCAGGGTCTTCCATTCCTTGAACGTGAAGCTTTGCTGCCTTTAAGTTTTGAATATATGTGATTATATCTCTTGTAATTCTTTCTCCTGGATAGATTACTGGAATTCCTGGTGGATATGCCATAATCATCTCAGCACAAATTTTTCCTTCGCTTTCTAAGAATTTAATTTTATTATTCTCACTGTAGAAAGCTTCTCTCGGGATTAAGATTGATTCAGGTATAGTTGGCATTTTTCCAACAGATTCTCCTATTTTCTTTCCTTTTCCAAAGAATCTCTTACTGATATCTTTTAAAGCATCAAGTAATTTACCTGTACTTACTTCGTCATCCCCTAATGTAATTAGTCCTAATACATTATAGAAATCTGATAACTCAACTTGGATATTATAATCATCAACAAGTAAAGTTTCTAACTCAAATCCTGTTAATCCTAACTCTCTTGCTGATATAGAAAGTTTTGTTTCATCGAAATCATGTATTCCGTATCTTCCTACAATCTCTTTTCCAAAAGAGAAGATTCCTGGAATTTTATTAACTTCTGCTCTTAAATCTCTTGCTAATTTCAATGTTCTTGTTAATAACTCTCTTCCTTCTGTAGCTATCTGTCTTCTAGCACAATCTAATGATGCCATTAGCGGATATGAAGGTGATGTTGTATGTAGAATACTTAATATCTGTTGTATTCTATTTACATCTACTCTTGTTGAGTTTACATGTAACATTGACATTTGTGTCATTGCTCCAATTATTTTATGAGTACTTTGACAGCAAATATCTGCCCCTGCATCTATTGCTGATATTGGTAACTCTTCATGGAAGTGTAAGTGAGCTCCGTGAGCCTCATCAACTATTAAAGGAATATCATAGCTATGAACTATATCTGCAATCTTTTTGATATCAGTTGCCGCTCCATAGTATGTTGGGTTAATGATTAATACAGCTTTTGTGTCTGGATGCTGCTTAAGCATATTTTCAACAACTTCTGGTCTAACTCCATGAGCTATTCCTAATTCGTCATCTACTTCAGGATTCATATATACTGGAACTGATCCACTTAATATAATTCCACCAGAAACTGATTTGTGCACATTTCTAGGGACTAATATTTTCTCTCCTGGCTTTACAACAGACATAATCATAGCTTGAATCGCTCCTGATGTTCCGTTGACAGCGAAAAAGGTTTTCTTTACTCCATAAGCGTCAGCTGCTAACTCTTGTGCTTCTTTTATACAACTCTTTGGATTGTGTAATCCATCAACCATCTTAAAGATAGTTACATCAATTGAGAAGGGATTAGGTCCCATAAACTCGTAAAACTCTTTATCCATTCCCTTTCCTCTCTTATGCCCTGGAACATGGAAAGGAATTATGTCTCTTTTCGCATATACGTCCTTCAGTGTTGAGAATATAGGTGTTTGATATTGATTTAATTTAGTCATCTTACCTCCTTGTTTAATAAATTTTGTTCTTAAAAATGATATCAAAAAGTTATAAAATAATATATAATTTACATTATTAATTTCTTTTAAAATACGAGATATTGTAGAGCTTTTTGGAAATTAAGTCAACTATTTTTTGAAAGGAACCATAAAATTTATGAAAAAAATTTTAATTTTTGCATCTAACGGCTTTGAAAGCCTCGAATTATCGCCATTTATCGATGTTTTTGGCTGGAATAATATTGTTGGAACTAAAAAAGTTTTCCCCACAATTTGTGCCATTCATGATGTACTTAGCGCCACTTGGAATTTAAAAATTATTCCTGAAGTTAACTTATTAAAAACATCTATTAATTTAGACGAGTTTCATGCCTTAATAATTCCCGGTGGATTTGGTAAAGCTGGATTCTTTAATGATATTCAATCAGAAACACTAAATTCCTTGTTAAATCATTTTATTTCAAATAAAAAAACTATAATTGGAATATGCACTGGAGCTTTAGCAATTGGAATTCATGGATATTTAAAAAATATTCCTGCTACAACATACCTCTTAGATAATGAAAGATATTTTAAACAATTAGAACAATATAATGCCATTCCTATTAAAAAAGATATTGTAATATCTGATAACATTATTACTTCTTCAGGCCCTGGTACTGCTATTGATTTAGCTTTTTATCTTCTTGAAAAATTAACTAATCAAGAAAATTGTATGGTAGTTAAAAAAAATATGAATTTTTTTAAATAATTTAAGATTTTTAATGAAATTTCTTGTATTTTATGTTATGCTTTAAAGTGTCAAATAACCCTATCTTGTATAGGGATTTTAGTGAGGTGTTTTATATGAAAATAGAAGAAGGAAAAGTAGTAACACTTGAGTTTAAAGTTTACGACAAAAACAACGGAGAACTTTTAGAGGACACACAAGATGTAGGACCATTTTTCTATATCCACGGATTTGGAAACTTTGTTCCAGCTATCGAAGAAGCTTTAGAAGGAAAAGAAAAAGGATATACTACTACTATTGAATTAACTCCAGAAGAAGGATACGGAGAGTACGACGAGGATTTAATCGTTGATATGGAAAAATCTGAGTTTGTTGAATTTGATGATATCTATGAAGGACTTGACTTTATAGCTGATATGGATGATGGTTCTGAGCAATCATTTATCATCACAAAAATCGAAGATGAAATTATCACAGCAGATGGAAACCATCCTTTTGCAGGTAAAGATTTAAGATTTGAAGTTACTGTTTCTGATGTTAGAGACGCTACTGAAGAGGAGATTGAGCACGGACATCCTCATTTCCACGGTTTTGAAGACTAATTATTACTATAAGAATTAAGGAGTATAAATAGATGAAAATAGCTTTAGGTGCAGATCATGGTGGATTTGCTTTAAAAGAGATTGTTAAGAAACACTTAGAAGATAAAGGATTTGAAGTTTTAGATAAAGGATGTTATTCAACTGAATCAGTTGATTATCCTGTTTATGCAAAAGCTGTAGCTAACTCTATTCTTAATAAAGAAGCAGATTTTGGTATCCTTATTTGTGGTACTGGAATTGGAATTTCAATTGCAGCCAACAGATTTAAAGGAATAAGAGCAGCTTTATGTTCAAATACTACTATGGCTAAATTAACTAGAGAGCATAACGACGCTAACATTCTTGCCCTTGGTGCTAGAATGACTGGAGACGTTTTAGCTCTTGAAATTGTAGACGAATTCTTAAAAACTGAATTCTTAGGTGGAAGACACTTAACAAGAATCCAAGCTATCGAACTTTAATCTTTTATTAAAGGAGTAAAATACAATGGCTACTATATTTACTAAAATTATAAATAGAGAGATTCCAGCTTCTATCATTTTTGAAAATGATAAAGTTATAGCTTTTAAAGATATAAATCCTCAAGCTCCAATTCATATTCTAGTTGTACCTAAAAAAGAGATACCAACTTTAAATGATATTACTGCTGAGGATTCTGAATATTTAACTGCTATGTATCTAGCTATTAAAGATATTGCTAAGGATTTAAATATTTCTGAAGATGGATATAGAGTTATTGCAAACTGCAATACTCATGGAGGACAGGAAGTGTTTCACTTACATTTCCATTTGTTAGGTGGACAACACCTTGGTCCTATGCTATCAATTTAATAGTAATTAAAAAGGTTGCCAATAGGCAACCTTTTTTTATATCTTATCTACCCACTCTTTAATCTCATTAAAGTTGTTTTTTACAATATCTTCAACAGGTAAAGTTTCAGAAGAAACTCTAGGGAAGAATTTTATTTTTACTGTTCCACTTTTTGGCATTTTTCTATGAGCTGGAAATAATTCGTATGCTCCTTTTATTCCAAAAGGAACTATATCTGCATTTAGTTCTTTAGCTAATATTCCATAGAACTTTTTAAACTCTCTCATCTCTCCATCTCTACTTCTTGTTCCTTCAGGGAATATAACTATATTTTTCCCCTGTCTTAAAGCTGTTGCAGCACACTGTAGTGTTTCTGCTAAATTTTTATTAATATCAATTAACATAATATTAGAATTTTCTCCTAAGTAACTCATAAATCCTTTTTTAAAGTGTGCTACTTTTGCTAAGAAATATGTATTATCTAAAGTTTTATTATCTATACTTTGAGTAAATATAAAACCATCTAAGAAACTTTGGTGATTTCCAACAAATACTGTTGGCTTTGTAACTTTAGAATTCTCTAAACCTTCTTTTTCTATTTTTATATATAATGAAAATAGTGGTTTAAATAGTGCTTTTACTAATTTTCCCATAGAGTTAGATTTTGGTAATCCTTCAAAATTATCTTTTTCTAATATTTTTTTCCAATCAACATCCTTTATCTCTAAACTTGTTGAATTTTCTTTTAAATATTCTGCAATTTTAATTACTGTAGGATTTTCTGTTAAAACCTCCTCTGTCAAAGTAACTCCGAAGCTACTTTCAACAAAAGCTATAAATTCAACTAAATCTAAAGAATCTAATCCTAAGTCTAACTCAAGATGAGCATTTGACATAACTTTTTTACCTTTTAAGTTCGTTAAATAATCTGAAATAGCCTTATACTCTTCAAAAGTTGGAATATTTTCCTCTTTTTCCTCTTCTATTTTACCTTCTAAAAGAGCTGGAACCATAAATCTTCTTATCTTTCCAATCTTTGTTTTTGGTAACTCTTGTTGTACTATTTTTAAATCTAAAATCTTTTTGTAATTTGGTGTAGAACCATTATACTTATCTATTATACCAGTTTTTAGTGTCTCAGCTATATTTGTAACTCTATGCTCTTTTACCTTAGTAAAATTAGGGTATATAACTGCTGTAAGTAAAGAGTTATACTCTATTACAACCATCTCTTCTATTAAATCTGTTTTTGATAAAATAAACTGCTCAATTTCCACAGGATTTATGTTTTTTCCATTTGATAAAACTATCATCTCTTTTTTTCTTCCTGTTACAAAAAGATAATCATTTTTTAACTCTCCTAAATCTCCTGTGTGGAACCATCCCTCTGAATCTATAACCTCTGCAGTTGCTTCAGGTTTTTTATAGTACCCTTTCATTAGGTTTCTACCCTTAGATAAAATTTCACCATCTTCAGCTATTTTTACCTGAACTCCATCCATTATTTTACCAGCTGACCCAGGTACTACTTGATTTATAGGTGTAAAAGATATCATAGGTGCTGTTTCTGTAAGTCCGTATCCTTCACATACATCTATTCCTAAAGTTTTAAAATCTCTTGATACTTCTGGATTTAGTTTAGATCCTCCCGATACAAAAAATCTTATATTTCCTCCAAATCCTTCATGAACCTTTTTAAAGATTTTCTTACTTAACTCTTTATTATCAAGCTTTTCACATAATTTAAATAATGATTTTATAACTTTATTTGAGTTTATTTTTTCCATTATTTTTTTATGTAACATCTCCCAAAGTCTAGGTACTCCAATCATCATAGTTATCTTATAATTTTTTAAAGCATCTACCATTGCTTGAGATGATAACTCTTTTAAGAATGCTATTGTTGCTCCTTGTTGTAATGGAACAATTCCAGATCCTAAAAGTGGGAATATATGATGCATTGGTAGTAGTGCTAAAACTCTATCTGTTGGTTCATACATTTTATATTTATTTAATCCCTCTATATTTACCAATATATTATCAAAAGTTAACATTACTCCTTTTGGACTTCCAGTTGTTCCAGATGTATATAGTATTAATGCCACTGCCTCTCTATCTGGGGCATAAATAATTCCCTCTTTATCTGCTTTTGATAGATCTATCTCATCTACATTTAAAACTATTGTTTGGACTCCAGATAGATTAATAGCTTCTTTTGCTATATCATAAGTATTATTTGAAACAAATATGTATTTAGGTGTACAATCCTCTATAAAATATTGAAACTCAGATACTTTTGAAGCAGCATCTAAACATACACACGTTCCTTTTTTATCCCAAATCCCTAAAAAAGCATATAATAGTTCTGGTCTATTTTCCATAAATATTACTGCTTTTTCCTCTTTTACTAAATCTAAAAGTGATGCATACTCTTTAGCTCCAGCTATTAACTCTTTATACGAATATTCTTTCCCCTCATAAAATATCGCTGTTTTATTATGATTCTTTACAAATTCCAATTTTTCCTCCCAAATTATTACAGGTGTTTTTTTAATCATCAAGTGATTATAGCATAATTGTGTTATTATTTCAATATCATGAGGTAAGTAAAAAGCTGACATAGAAAATATGTCAGCTTTTATTTTTAGTTATTTATACTTTTTTCTATCGAGTCTCTAGTTACTTTTACAATCTCTTCTACTGATTTATTTTCAGGTAATATTTTATCTAAAATTGTGATACTCATTTTTCCTGAACTTGGAACTCCTTTTCCATATGGCATTAAGTCATAAGCTCCATTTATTGCAAAAGGAACAACTGGAATATCTAGCTCTTTTGACAACATAGCAAATGTTTTTTTGAAATCTTGTAACTCTCCATCTCTTGTTCTAGCTCCCTCTGGGAATATCACTAAATTTTTCCCTTCCTTTAAGACTTTAGCTGCTATTTTCAATGTTTCTTTTAGATTTTTATTAACATCTATTAAAATAACATTTCCATTTTCTGCTAAATATTTTTTTATTTTACCTTCAAAATGAATATTTATAGCTAAGAAATATGTATTTTTTAATATATCCTTTGGTAAAGCTTGTCCAAAAGCAAAAGCATCTAACATACTTTGATGGTTTCCTATATATATAACAGGAGATGTTTTTTCCAATTTATTTGTATTTTTTTCTAATTTTATATACCAAGTAAATAAAGGTTTTAATATCGTTGTTATTGGAATGACATATTTTGAACTAGGCATTTTTAAATCAACTGGTTCCTCAAATATCTTCTTCCAATTAATCTCTTTCTCTTCAAAATTTCCACCTTTTTCTCTTACATATTGACAAAGAGCTTCTACAGTTTTTATTCTTGAGAAATCCTCTTCTGAAATATCAACACCAAAAGTATTTTGAATAAATGTTATTATTTCAACTATATCTAATGAATCTAGTCCTAAATCAATTTCTAAGTGTGATTCTGGAATTATCTCTATTTCATCATGAAGAGTTCCAATAAATTTTGAAATTGCTTTAAACTCTTGAGTATTAATCTCTTTAGATGTAGATACTCTTTTTTCAACCTCTTTCTCTGATACTATTTCATCTGGTGTTCCTTTAATTAAATTACTTCCTTTCAGTAAATCTTTTAACATAAATCTTCTAAGTTTTCCAAGTTTTGTTTTTGGCAACTCCTCTTTTACTATAACTATATCTAATATTTTTTTATATTTTGGTGCTGTTACATTATATTTATCTATAACTTCCCATTTAATAGCTTCTTTAGCATTTGCAATTTTCTTCTCTTCTAAAACTTTAAAATCAGGATAAACAATTGCTATTAGATGTTTTTCATCCTCTGTTACAGCAACCTCTTGAATTAAATTAGTTCCTTTCATAATTTCAGCTTCAATATCTGACGGATTAATGTTTTTACCATTTGATAAAACGATCATCTCTTTTTTTCTACCAATTATTTTTAAATGATCTCCATCAAACTGTCCTAAATCTCCTGTATGGAACCATCCTTCACTATCTATAGCTTCAGCTGTTGCTTCAGGTTTGTTATAATATCCTTTCATAACATTTCTACCTTTTACAACAATCTCTCCATCTTCTTCTAATTTAACTTTAACTCCTGGTAAAGGAGTTCCAACTGTACCAGCAATAACATTATCTATTCTATTGAAAGATATAATTGGTGACGTTTCTGTTAGTCCATATCCCTCTAACATTTTAAATCCAAATATATTAAAATCTTCACAAATCTCTTTATCTAACTTAGCTCCACCTGAAACTAAGAACTTTATATTTCCTCCAAAAGCATCTTGAATTTTTTTAAACACAATTTTATTTAAAGGCATAATATTTAAAGATTTACATATATTAAAAAGTTTATAACTTAACGCATTTTCTTTAATTTTTCCTTTAATTCCCTTGTGGAACATCTCCCAAACTCTTGGTACTCCTATCACAATAGTTATTTTATATTTTTGTAAGTTTCTTTTTATCGCTTCTGATGATAACTCATCTAAAATAACAACTAAACATCCAAATTTTAGTGGCATTAATACTGTAAAAGATAGTGGTAGTATATGATGAAATGGCAATAAAGCTAGTAATCTATCTTCAGGTGTTACCATTTTTATCTCTTCTATAGCATCTACATTAGACATTATATTATCAAAAGTTAACATTACACCTTTTGGATTTCCTGTTGTCCCTGATGTATACAACATAACTGCTACTGCATCTTTTTCTAAACATTCTACAGCTACATTTTCAATATCTATATCTTTTGTTATATCTATTTCATCAACATTCAATATATTTATACTTGAATTTGATGCCTCTTTAGCTTTTTTAACTACCTCTATATTCTCATTAGAAGTAATTATATATTTAGGATGAGAATCATTGAAAACATATATCAATTGATCTGCATTATAACTTGCATCTAAGTTAGTACACGTCCCTTTCTTATCCCATACTCCTAGTACAGCTCCCATATACTCCGGTCTATTCTCCATAAAAATAGCTACTCTATCCTCTTTTTCTATATTCATTAAACTTGAATATATCTTTGCCATCTTTATAAGTTCATAGTACGAATGCTCTTTATCTTTATAAATTACCGCAGTTTTTTTTCTGTCGTATATAAAATTCATAAATTTTCCCTCCCTAATTTGTAAAAATAATAACTTATTCTATAATAACTTACACCAATTGTCCACTTTTTCCTCTTAACATGTTGACTTTTTAGTATTTATAAAGTAGTATTGTGTTAAAATAATTGAGGAGGTTATCCATGTTAAATGAACTATTAATCAAAACTCGTTCTCATAGAACTTTCGATTCTACAGAAATTGATATTGAAACTTTAGAAAGTTTAATCAATGCTGCTCATCTAGGTGGATCTGCTAGAAATAGCCAAACACTTAGATATACCCTTGTTAGTTCTCAAAGTTTATGTCACAAAATTTTTCCTCACACAGCTTGGGCGGGAGCTATTCCTTGGAGTCCAACTTTAGAAGAGGGACCCAAAGCCTATATCCTTATTAGTACTCTTAAAGAAAATCTTTTATCTCCTATAACTTTAGGTATTGATATTGGAATTGCATGTCAAAATATTCTTTTAAAAGCTACAGAGCTAGGTTTTGGTGGATGTTTAATTGGAGCTTTTAATAAATTAGATGTATCTAAAACTCTTGATTTAGATATGGATACTTACAATCCTCAAATTTTAGTAGCCCTAGGAAAACCAACTGACAAAGTTATTTTAACTAAAGGAAATATTGGTAATTTAAAGTATCATAGAGATGTAGAGGAAAATGTACACTATGTGCCTAAACTTTCTCTAGAAACTTTGATTTTAAAAAAATTCTAGGAGGATTTTATGAAAAAAACAATTGGAACTTTATTTCTTTTAACTTCAGCTTTCTCTTTAGCTAATGAAACGCCTACAATCTCTGTTACTGGAACAGGAACTGTTTCAGGAAAACCTGATACTTTTAGCATAATAGCTACTGTTGAAACAACAAATAAAAACTCACAAACAGCTATTAGTGAAAATACAGATATTGTTAATAAAGCCATTGGTTTATTAAAGAAAAGTGGTTTAAAAGAAAATAATATAAAAACTGAAAATTACTCTTTAAATTATAGAAATGATTACAATGTAAAAGATGGAGAGATGAAGTACTTTGTTAGAAATCAAATTTTAATTACTAGTAATGATTTAGATAAAGCTGGTACTGTACTTACTGCTCTTAATAATGGTGGTGTAAATAATATTGGAGAGATTAACTTTTTTATAGCTGATAGAAAAGAGTTAGAGGATAAAGCATATAAATTAGCCTATGAAAATGCTAAATATAAAGCTGCTTTAATCGCAGGTATAGATGACTTTAAGGTTTCTCCTAAAAATATTGATTTAAATTACTCAATGCCTAGACCAATATCTTTTATGTTAAACTCAGCAGCTAAAGCTGATGATACACCAATTCCTTTAACAGTTCCAAATGATGTCGATGTTACTGCAAGTATGAATGTAATTTTCTATATGGAAAAATAAAAAAAACAGCTGATTTCTCAGCTGTTTTTTAATTTTAATAATATAAGGTCACTCCTAAATAAAAATCTAATAACACTTGAAAAACAATTGCTATAAATATTATTATTACTACTCCTAACATACTTGTTCCACAATCTCTATCTTCTGGTTCAAAACCTCTTTTTTCAAGAATTTTTTCTGCTTTCATAAAATAAAAATCATTAGCCTTAAAGCCAATATATATCCTAATAAATAGAACTAAAATAGTTCCTCCCATAAAAAACTTTGTTTTTATTAAAAATAAAAATGTTACTAAGTTTATAAGAAGATTTATAAGTAAAAGTACAACTGCACTTTTATACATTTTCCGATAGGCAAACCATAGTGTTTCAAATAGAAATGCTGCAAAATTAAATTTAATCTTTTCACTTCTCCAACTTTCTAAGTAATATTTGGAATTTTTTCTTACAAAGTCTTCTAAACTTCCTAGATGTTTTTCTACATATTCTATTCTACTCTCCATAGTCCCTCCTTAGCTATTTAAAGTTCTAAAAATCTTGATTAAAATAGTTTATTCTTCTTATAAATATACTACTTAATATTTGCTCTTTATCCTTATTTTTTATATAAAAACTTTCTATTTTTTTTAAAGATTTATAATCTCTAAATCCATAAGCTAAAGTTGCTAAATCATTTATATCCAAACTTAAATCAAACTCTCCCTCTATCTTCTCAACTTCACTTTTATTTATTTTAAATACCCCTGTATTAGACTCTATATATCTATCTTGTACATATATTTTAATCTCTTCATTCTCTTTTAAACTTTTACTTAGTCTTTTCAATACTTTTTCAACATGTAAAATTCTTACTTGTATTTTATTTTTTAGAGTTTTTTTAACTAAATTTTCACTATCTAAATAATCTTCTAAATATGTATTTTCAGGAAGAATAATCTCTATTTTTTTATAGTAATCCTTATATCCATATAAAATAGATAATAATCCTTCTAAAGTATCTTTATCCTTAAATAAAATTTCTTTTACATATATACTTTCAGACTTAACTAAACTCATATAACCATTTATTTTTCCAGCTATATCATAGCTAATATAGATTAATCCATCTTCACAAAAAATTTCTGATAATATCTTCTGGTAGTCCTCTTTTTCTCTAGCAACTTTTACATAATATTCTTGAGAAACTTCTTTATAAAATTCTTTTAATTTTATTAAAATATTTTGGTCATAACTTTCATCTTGTATTTTCTCAATTTTAAACTCTTTTTTAAAATCACATAATACAGGAAACTCTAGTTCATATTTAGAAAGTGTTGAAATATAAGCAAATCCAAATCTTTCATATATTTTTTTATCAATTGGCGTTAAATATATAAACTCTTCACCAAAATCATATGCTTCTTTTAAACTTTTTAAAAGTAACTCTTTCATAACCCCCTCTCCTCTTTTTTCAGGAGTTACTCCTACACCTACAAGATATCTTCCCATAAACCTATCTTCATCAACTGATATATGATAACTATTTTCAAATAGCATTCCATAAACTTTATTATTTTTTAAAAACATCTTTGTATTTTCTTCATTATAAACATTATCAAAATACCAATTTATATAATCTGACTCATCATTAAAAAGATTCTTCCATAAAACTTTTAATTGATTTTTTATCATTTTCCCACCTACCTTATATAAGAAAAGGTGAGAATTTCTCACCTTTTTATTTTATCTATTTTTTACATAACTATAAAGTGCTTTTACTCCAACTCCTGTAGCACCTTTTTTAAACCATTTTACACCGCTATTAAATGCAGTTCCTGCTATATCCATATGTATCCACGGTAATCCTTCAACAAATCCTTCTAAAAACTTAGCTGCAGTTATTGATCCACCCATTCTTCCACCAGTATGTTTTACATCTGCAACAGTTGATTTTAATAATTCGCTATACTCATCGAATATTGGCATTCTCCAAACTTTTTCTCCATATAGCTTACTACTTTTTTCTAACATAGCGTATTTTTCATCATTATTTGAAAATACTCCTGTTGTAATTGTTCCTAATGCAACAAGAATTGCCCCAGTAAGTGTTGCTAAATCAACAACTTCTGTCACCTTTTCATTTCTTACAGCATAAGTTAATGCATCTGCTAGTGCTAATCTTCCCTCTGCATCTGTATTTATAATCTCAACAGTTTTTCCATTCATTGATTTTATAATATCTCCTGGTCTATAAGCATTCTCATTTATAGCATTTTCACATGCTGGAACTATTGCAACTACATTCTTTTCAACTTTTCCTTTAGCAATAGCACACATAGCACCTATTACAGAAGCTGCTCCTGCCATATCGCTTTTCATTTCAAACATAGAGTCTGCTGGCTTTATACAAAGTCCACCTGTATCATATGTTAATCCTTTTCCTACTAATCCTATCTTTTCATTGTTATCTTTTCCATTTAGATATCTCATTACAATAAGTCTTGGTTTTGTTATAGATGCTCTACCAACCGCTAAAAGAAGATTCATATCTAATTTTTCAATCTCTTTTTCATCTAAAATCTCAACTTCAAATCCGTATTTTTTCCCAAGTTCAACAGCTTTTTCTGCTAAAGTTATTGGATTAATAACGTTTGCAGGTTGATCTACTAAATCTCTAGCTATATCTGTTGCTTCTCCTAAAAGAATTGTTTCTGAAAAATCTTTTTCTTCTCCAGGAATAAATAGCTCTATTTCTAAAGTTTCACCTTTTTTCTCTTTAAATGTATCAAAGTTATAATTTACATTTGATGAAATTTCCCCTAAAACATTATAGTTTAGTAATTTTTCATTCTCTGCTGATATTAAAACTGAACCTTTCTCTTTAGACAATACATCAAACATTACTTCTCTATATGTATCTAAATTAAACTCTTCCTCTTTACCCATTCCTACAAAAATCATTGAAATTAAGTATGTTCCTTCTAAAAATTCAACTTTTAAAGTTTCACCTTTTTTCCCTGTAAACTCTTTTTTATTTATTAACTTTTCTATTAAATCCTTGTTTGTTGAAGATATGTGTTCACAAATATTAACTTGTCCCTCAAAACATAATACAATATTTAAATCATAACCTTTTTCAATTTTGTTGATAACTTTAAACATAGCACTCCTCCTCTATATACTGTATTTTTTTATAAATTCAATTGGTTGATAAGAAAGTTTTGCTTCTCTTAATCCTAAGCTTCCAAAATCATCTTCTCTATTCATAAGTTTAACATCTGAAAACTCCTCTTTTGCAACATACATATTTATCATCTGATAACTTCCTTGGTAATCAAATATCCCTTTTTCAATATGGATAACTCCCATATTTTCTGTTAATTTTTCTCCAATAGCATAAGCCACTATTTTTCCATCAACTTTTATAACTCCTCCTCTTAATTCTAAAATTTCATAGTTATTAAGAAGCTCTTCTATACCCATAGTTTCAGATATTATAATTGTATCCTCTTTTCTATTTTCAGTCCATTCTCTTTGAAAAATTCTTATATCCTCTATATTTTCTCTTGATATTTTTTCATAAGTAAAGTTATATGTTTTTTTAAATTTATTTATTTTATTTTTTTTAGAAGAAAATTTTCTTCCTTTAAGTTCTGCTAAATCCTCTTGTAAATAGATATAGTCAAAGGAATCTCTCTCCTCTGTCACTATAAAATCCTCTTTTAAGAACTCTTTATAGCTTTCAGGAATGAAAACTATCTTTCCATTCTTTTCTTTAATTTTTTTTACAGCAGTTATTATCTTATCTTTATTATCATCTTTTGAAACAGGTGAAAAATAATATTCATTACCTTCATAAAATCCTTTTATATAAAGTATCTCATTCTCAACTGCATATTGAATATTTTCACTAAAACTCCATAAAAAAAGATTTGTAAAATTCATATCTGAAGTTTCAAACTTATTTTTTAAAAATTTTTGTAGTTCCTCTCTACTATCTATTGTTAATTTTTTCCAGTCCATTTATTCTACACCGCCTTAATATACTATTGCAAGTATATACCAATAAGGCTTTAGTGTCAAATTAAAAAGAGTCAGATATAACTCTGACTCTCTACATATGTAGCCTAAAATGTCTAAAAAGAAGAATTCTTTCTAATTCATCAAAGGTGTTTATATCTTTTTCAAATAAAACAACAATAAGATAAGTCAATAATATTAATGTAAATATAAGTAGAATCTTTTGAGAAATAACAGTTTTTTCCATAACTATTCCTCCATCTCTTTACTTTTTATATTTACTTCATATTATTGGATTTGTCAAATTTTATTTTATTCCATTTCCTCTAATCTTCTTATTCTATCAGCAGTACTTGGATGAGTACTAAATAAATTTGCCATCTTACTTCCTGCTAAAGGTGAAACAATAAACATATTTTCTGTAGCTGGTGCTGCATCCATGGGAATCCTTGTAGCATATGACTCTAATTTTCTTAAAGCATTTGCTAAATATCTTGGATGACCACAAATTTTCCCACCAAAATTATCAGCCTTATACTCTCTACTTCTAGATATAGCCATTTGAACCAACATTGCTGCTAAAGGTGCAAAAATACTTATTGCCAATAACCCAAAAATTCCTCCGTGATTATCGTCCTCATCTCTTCTTCCTCCACCAAAAATAGCTGCCCACTTTGCCATATTAGCCATATATGCAATAGCTCCTGCTAAAGTTGCTGCCACACTTTGAATTAGTATATCTCTATGAGAAACATGTCCTAATTCATGTCCTATTACTCCTGCTAACTCATTATCATCCATAAGTTCAACTAATCCTCTTGTCACTGCAACCGCTGCATGATGAGGATTTCTTCCAGTTGCAAATGCATTTGGCTGACTTTGATTTATCATATATACTTTTGGCATAGGTAATCCTGCATTGTCAGCTAACTTCTTTGTTATCCAATAAACTTTATTATTTTCTGGTATCTCTTGTGCTCCATACATTGATAGTACAATTTTATCACTAAACCAATATGATACAAAATTCATTACTCCTGCTAAAACTAAAGCTATTGTCATTCCTGTTTTTCCACCAATAGCTCCTCCTATAAATAATAGCAATAAGGTCATTACTAGCATTAATATAAACGTTTTAAAACCTTGCATTTTTTACCTCCAGTCTTTTTGACTTTTTTCTATAAAGTACCATATTTTTTATTTTTTGTAAATAAACAGAGGGATATATTTAATCTAATATCCCTCTTCTTTTAGCTATTTTATAGAGTTTGCAGCCTCTTCACCTGCAATACGTCCAAATACAACTGCTGCACTATATGCTGCACTAGTGCTTGTAACTTCTCCAGCTGCATAAAGTCCTTTTACCTTTTCACCTTTTGTATTTACAACTTGTGTTTTCTCGTCAGCTACTACTCCACCTTTTGTCATATGAATAGCTGATTGAACCTTAGCTCCATAATAAGGTCCCTCTTTTCTCAATGTTTTTGTTGAATTTTTTAACTCTTCCACTGGAATATTTAACTTTTTAGCTAACTCCTCAATTGTTTCAGCCTTTGTATGAAGTCCTAAATTATTATGTTTTTGTAAACGATAAAAAGAATCATACAGATCTTGATCATATATATAATAAGCATAACTACCAGTTTGAGCTTCAATAGATTTAGCTCTTTCCATACTCGTTGGTTTATCTTTTAAGAATGTTTTTCCCTCTTGGTTAACTAGTATATAACCGTCTCCTCCTCCTGTTAAATCTCTACTTGGAACAAGTATAAAAGAGAATATGCTTAAAACATCTAAGTTATCCATCTTTAAATTATTCTTTTCAAATACAGGAATAAAGTCTCCTGTTGCTGACATTTGATTTGATGTTGCTAATGTCTCTGAACCAGGTGCATATTTTGCAAGTAGTTCTTTATTATGAGAAAATCCTCCTGTTGCAAGAATAACTGCCTTAGCATTTATATCATAAAATTTATTTTTATTTTGAACCTTAACCCCTGTCACTTCTCCATCTTTTACAATTAAGTCTAAACCTTTTGTTCCTGTTCTTACATCTATTCCTAACTCTTTTACTTTCTTTTCTAACCCATCTTGAATCTCTTCTCCAGCATACGCATCTTTCTCAGCCATATGATTTCTTAAACCGTAGTTATGATTTAATTCTATTCCCATACCTCTTAACCAAGCATCAAGTTTAAATGCTCCTTCAGCTTGAGCTTGAGTTCTTTCAATTGTATCCATTTTATTTGCTTTATCTTTTACAAAAGCTTCTACAGTATCAAATGTTCCATTTTTCTTTTGTGCTTCTGAATTTATTAAATCAAAAAAGTTCATATCAAACTTTCCATTTCCACTTAAAATATCTAATTTTTCTATTAATATTATATTTTTAGCTCCCGCTTCTTTAGCTGATATTGCTGCTGCAAGACCTGCAGGTCCCCCTCCTACTATAACTATATCTGTATTTACCGGTTCTAAATATGCTATTTCCTCTTTTGGTCCACCTGTTTTCACTGTAATCTTACCATAGTCTTTTCCTTGAGCTTTTAAAGCTTGTGCTACTGCTCTTTTTACTCCAAAAGATGTATAAGTTGCCCCTGATACATTATCTACAATAGGACTTTGTGCTTCTATAATTCTCTCCTTAATAACAGGAAATGCTCTTTTTACAACTGGTGATGTTTCTTTATGAGATATTAATTCTAAATCAACAATCTCTTCCCCCTTTGTTTTTACATTTACTTTTAACTCACCACCATAACCATTTCCTTTTCCAATATAAGATTTCTCACTTTGACCAAACGCTAGTACACTCAATGCTGTAAAAAATAAGACTTTCCTTTTCATTTTCCCCTCCAAAATCATTTATATGTTCTTATTATAATATTTTTTGTTTTTTCTGCAAACATTTTTTTGGTAAATTTGCTTTTTTTTTATAAAAATATTATACTTTAACTATAGAAAATTAAACAAAAGGAGACCAATATTATGAAAAATTTAGTTATGAAGACTTCTATAAATTCATACGACATTTTTATTGGACAAAATACAATAGATAGACTTAATGATTTTACTGAAAATTATGACAAAATACTACTACTTACAAATAAAACTATAGGTGAACTTTATGGTCAAAAGATTTTAAGTAATCTTCCAAAGAAAAAAACCTATGTCTATAAAATTGAAGACGGTGAAATATATAAGAATATGGAAACTTCTATGGAAATTTTTTCATTTTTAATAGAGAATAATTTTTCTAGAAACTCTTTAATCATATGTGTTGGTGGTGGAGTTGTTTGCGATTTAGGAGGATTCATTGCTTCTACCTTTATGAGAGGTCTTGATTTTTTACAAGTTCCCACTTCTTTATTAGCTCAAGTTGATGCTAGTATTGGAGGTAAGGTTGCTATTAATCACTCTCTTGGAAAAAACTTAATTGGTTCTTTTAAACAACCTATTGGAGTTATTATAGATATTAATTTTTTAAAAACTCTACCTTTATGCCAATTTAAATCAGGTATGGGAGAGGTTATTAAGCATAGTATCATCGCAAAAGATAAAAGTTATTTTAACTTCTTAATTGAGTCATATAGAGATATTTTAAAGTTAAAACCTGAAGTTTTAATTGAAATGATTTATGAATCTTGTAAAATAAAAAAAGAGTTTGTTGAAAAAGATGAATTTGAGAAAGGTGATCGTGCCTTCTTAAATCTAGGTCATACTTATGGCCATGCTTTAGAAACTCTTTTTGATTATCAACATATCTCTCACGGCGAAGGAGTAGCTAAAGGTATACTTTTTGAAATGCAAATCTCTAAATTTTTAGGTTTTGCTACAGAAGAATACATTAATTCTATCAAAGAACTTTTCAGTCTTTATAAAATTGATCCTACTCCTATATATATAGAGGAAGAAACTTTAATAAATGTTATGAAAAAAGATAAAAAAAATACCCATGATAAAATTAAATTTATTATTGATAAAAATGGAACTCTTGAAAATATGCCAATTTCTAAAGAAGTTATCTCTGAAGTTAACCACTCTTTTAAAAATAGAATTTTAAAAGGTGTTATAGATATAGGAACTAACTCGTGTAGACTTTTTATTGCAGAGATTGAAAAAACTGATAATAAAATAGAGATTATTACACCATTATATAAGGATTTAGAAGTTTCTAGATTAGGAAAGAACCTTAATCAAACTGGTGTTCTTTCGAAAGAATCTATTGAAAAAACATACTATATTATTAAAAGATTTAAAGAAAAAGCTGATTCTATGGGTGTAACTGAGCTTATTGCATTTGCCACTGCTGCTACAAGAGAAGCTAGTAATGGTAGTATGTTTGTTCAAGGAATAAAAAATGAATTTGATATAAATACTTTAGTTATTCCTGGAGAGATTGAAGCAAAATTAAGTTTTAATGGAAATAGCAATATCTATAGAGAAAAAATAGCAACTATTGATGTAGGAGGCGGTAGTAGTGAAATTACCATTGGTGATTACAATGGAATTGACTATATCAAAAGTTTCCCCATTGGAGTTGTTAAATTAACAGAGATGTTTTTTTCAGATGAAAACTATAATGAGGAAACTCTTTTATCTGCTCGTAACTATTTAAAAGGATTTTTTAACGAATTAATTAAATTTGAAGGTAATAACTTTAAAATTATAGGAGTTGCAGGTACTGTTACAACTAATGTTTCTATTGTTAAAAAATTTCCTAAGTTTGATGAGAAAGAGATAAATGGCTATGTTTTAACAAAAATGGATTTAGAGGAAAACTTATATCTATTTTTAAGTAAAACTTTAGAAGATCGTAAAAAAATTATTGGTTTAGAACCTAACCGTGCTGATGTTATTATTGCTGGAAATCTAATATTATTAACTCTTTTAGATATTTTAAATAAAAATAGCATCACAGTTTCAACAGTTGATAATTTAGAAGGCGGTATGGTATTAAATATATAATTGTGGTATAATTTATAGGTTCATTTTTTATGAATAAGGAGGCGCTAAATGAAACTTTTATTAGATAGATGCTCAATTGGTGGTTGAGCAAGCAAAATAGGACCGGAGGTTCTTTCAAGTTTATTAAAAAATCTTCCAAGTGTGGAAGATAAAAATTTAATTGTTGGTTTTGAAAAATCTGATGATGCTGCTATATATAAATTAACAGATGATATAGCTTTAATCCAAACTTTAGACTTTTTTACACCTATGATTGATGATCCATATATATTTGGACAAATAGCTGCGGCTAACTCTTTAAGTGATGTTTATGCAATGGGAGGAGAACCTAGAACAGCTATGAATATAGTTTGTTTTCCTGAAAAGGAAAATATCGAAATTTTAGGAGAAATTTTAAGAGGCGGAGCTGAAAAAATTGCTGAATCTGGAGCTGTTCTAAGTGGTGGACACTCTATTCATGATCCTGAGATTAAATATGGTCTTTCTGTAACTGGACTTGTACATCCTGATAAAGTTTTTAAAAATTACGGTTCTCAAGAAGGAGATGTTTTAATCATAACAAAACCTCTTGGAACAGGTATTATTTCTACAGCTTCTAAAGTTGAAACTCTCTCTGATGAAGTAAAAACTGAGTGGATTGAAATAATGACAACTTTAAATAAATACTCTGCTGAAATTATAAGAGACTATCCAATAACTGCTTGTACAGATATTACAGGATTCGGATTTTTAGGGCACGCATATGAAATGGCAGTAGCTTCTGAAAAAACTTTCGTTTTAGAACAAGAACTTATTCCATATTTAGACATTGCTAAAGAGTTCGCTAAAGAGTTTTATATAAACTCTATGGGACAAAAAAATAGAAACTATTTAAATGATAAAGTTGATATTTCAGCAGTTCCATTTTGGTTACAAGAGATTATGCTAGATCCACAAACATCTGGTGGATTACTATTTTCTGTTTCTTCAAAATATGCATCAGAGGTTATGGAAAAACTAAATACTCTTCAAATAAAGTCATCTTTAATTGGAACTGTAGATAAATATAATGGAAAATATATTGTAGTTAGATAAGGGGAATATTATGACTAATAAACAAACTCTTTTAAGAAATCTTCCTAAAGTAGATAAAGTTATCGATCTACTGAATGAAAAGGAGTTTTTTAAAGATAAACCTTATAAAGAGGTTTACGACGCTGTTAACGAAGGAATTAACTTTTTTAGAAAAGGAATTCTTGAGGAAGTTATCACTCAATACTCTATTGAAGATATCGAAAATGAAATTACAAAATCTCTAACTAAAAATTTAGAGTTTAATTTTAAAAGAGTTATAAATGGTACAGGAACTATCCTACATACAAACTTAGGAAGAGCTCTTTTTTCAAAAGAATTAATTGAGCATCTGCAAAATTCACTTTGCGGATATAGCAATCTTGAATTTGATTTAAAAACAGGTGAAAGAGGAAGTAGATACTCTCATGTAGAAGATCTTATCGCAAAAGTTACTGGCGCTGAAGCTGCATTAGTAGTTAATAATAACGCTGCTGCTGTTATGCTTTGTTTAAATGAATTCAGTAAAAATACAGAGGTTATTATATCTAGAGGAGAGCTTGTTGAAGTTGGTGGCTCATTTAGAATTCCAGATATTATGGAACTCTCAAGTGCTAAACTTGTTGAAGTTGGAACTACTAATAGAACTCATCTAGCTGACTATCAAAAAGCAATAAATGAAAATACATCAATGCTTTTAAAAGTTCATACATCTAACTATCATATCTCTGGTTTTACAAAATCTGTGTCTAATAAAGAGATTGCTGAATTAGCAAAAGAACATAGAATAATTTCAATGGAAGACTTAGGAAGTGGTGTATTAATAGATTTTTCTAAATATGGACAAAAAAAGGAACCTACAATTTTTGAATCTTTAAACTCTGGTATTGATTTAATTACTTTTAGTGGGGATAAACTTTTAGGTGGACCACAATGTGGAGTGATTATTGGAAAGAGAGAGTTAATTTCAAAATTGAAAAAAAATCAATTCTTAAGAGCTTTCAGAGTTTGTAAAATGACTATTAGTGCTTTAGAATTTACTTTTAAACAATATGTTGATGAAAAGGTTGCAATCGAAAAAAACCCTACTCTAAATAGAATTTTAGAACCTATAAGCGAAGTTTTTAAAAGAGCAGAGATTTTAAAGAATCTTTTAAAAGATATTGAAATCGATAGTGAAATCATTGAAACAAAAGCTATAATTGGCGGAGGCTCTATGCCTGATGCAACTATCGATAGTTATGGTGTCGCTATCACTTCTTTAGATGGAAAACAAGTTGAAACAGCTTTTTTAAAAGAGGATACACCTATTGTTGGAAGAGTTCAAAACAATCAATTTTTTATTGATTTAAAAACAATTCACAGTGATGAGTACTCTATAATCATAAAAAACTTTAAAAAGTTCTTAGAGAGAGTATAGATATGAAGAATATAGTAATTGGTACAGCTGGTCATATAGATCACGGAAAAACAACTTTAGTCAAAATGCTGACAAATATAAATACCGATACTATGAAAGAGGAAAAAGAAAGGGGGATGACCATTGATCTTGGTTTTGCCCCTTTAAATATTCCTTCTGGTGATATTATCAGTATTATTGATGTTCCTGGGCACGAAAAATTTATAAAAAATATGGTTGCTGGTGCTAAAGGTATTAACTTTGTGCTTTTTTTAATAGCTTGTGATGATGGTATTATGCCTCAAACAATAGAACATAAAGAGATTTTAAAACTTCTTGGAATAAAAAATGGAATTATTGTTTTATCAAAAAGAGATCTAGTTACTTCTGAAAGAGTTGACGAAGTTAAAGCTCAAATTTCTCAAGAGTTTAAAGAGGAGTTTTTTAAAGATTTTCCTATTGTTGAAGTTAGCCTAAAAGATAGTTCAACCTATGAAAACCTATATAATTTAATTTTAAAAGAGATTGAAAATTTTGATTTCTCTTCATCTAATAATATTCAAAATATTTTTAGACTAGATATTGATAAAATCTATTCTCCTAAAGGAATTGGAACTATTGTTAGTGGTACAACTATTGGTAATATAAATAAAGGGGATACTTTAACTCTTTATCCTCAAAAAATTAATATTAAAATAAAGGGAATTCAAAATCATGGAAAAGATTTAGAATACATTTCATCTCAACAAAGATGTGCCTTAAATATAACTGGAGTAACAGCAAAGGAGCTTGAAAGAGGTAACCTTTTAACTAACAGTAAAACTATTACAAATAGCAAAATAATAGATGTAGTATTCAATAGATTATCAGAAGGAACTATTCCTAAAAACAATACTAAAATAAGATTGAATATTGGTACTGGAGAGTATTATGGAAAGATTAAATATCTTCAAGATTTTGAAGAGGAATCAACCTTTTTCCAACTTATAATGGACAAAGAAATTCCTGTCGATTTTGACGATATTGGTATATTAAGAACTCTTAGTACATCCGCTTTACTTGGAGGAGCTCGAATTCTAACACCTTTTGGAGTTCCTACTAAAAAAAATAATTCTATTTATTTAAAAAAATTAAACTATCTTTTAAATAAACAACTTAATGTTTCAGAGTATCTTTTAAATAAGGGAAGTTTTACTTATATAAACGATTTGAATAAAGAGTTTAACCTCTCTTTAAATGAAAATAGTTTTGATCATAATATTTTTGTTTTTAAAACAATAAAAGCTATTATTCATAAAGAAAATCTTAAAAATCTTAAAAATGAAATTAATTTATATTTAAATGATTTTCATTTAAAAAACCCTCTTAGAAAAGGGGTACCTTTAGCAACTATTAACAACCTATTTTTTAAAGGAATCAACTTAATAAATGAGTTTCAAGATGAGTTTCAAGAAAAAGATAACTTTGTTTCACTTAAAACATTTAAAGTTAAGCTTTCAAAAGATGAAAAAAAAATAAAAGATGAAATTTTAATTCTATTAAAAAAACAGGAGTTTAATGGATTAAGTTTTGAAAAGTTAAATGATTATTTTCATAAAAATCTAAATTTTAAAGAAGTTTTTCAATATTTAGTTAGAGAAGGGCTTATTATAAAATTAAATGAATATTTTCTTTTAAAAGGTTTTTATCAAGAAGCTTTAAATAGATTAGATAACTTCCTTATATTAAATACTCAAATTACACTAGCAGAGTTTAGAGATCTTCTCAAAACTAGCCGTAAAATGGCTCTTGTATACCTTGAAAATTTTGATGAAAAAAAAGTTACTAAAAAAATTGATAGTTATAGAATAAAAAATAATATTTAATCTTGAAGGAAATTTCATAAAATCACTTAATAATATAATATATTCTATTAAATGGGAGTGATTTGTATGGAACTAAAAGAATTAAACGAAAAAGTACCATTTTTTGTTCAAGGTATTGATATTGAAGCCCCAAAAGATTTTGTATTTAAACTTATATCTGATTACAGTAAGCATGCTCTTTGGATTACTGGTTTAGAAGACGAAAAGCATACAGATGCACCAGAAGTTACTGGTTCTACTTTCTGTGAAAAAATAAAAATGTATGGTTTTAAAGAGGAGTATTGTGGAAAAGTTTTAGCTTATGAAGAAGGGAAAATGTACCAAATTGAAGTAGGCGATAAATGGGTAGACTTTAAACTTGAATATGATTTTGAAGAGGTTAATCCAACTAAAACTCATTTAATACTAACAGCTTGGACATTAAAAGGAACTTCATTACATAAACTTTTCAATGTTTTTAATAAAAGAATTCTAGAAGATCAACTAACTAGATTAAAAGTTGTTGCTGAAACTGAATTTAATAAAACAAAATAACAAAAATGGAAGAACTCAAGTTCTTCCATTTTTATTTAACCTATTTTTTCTTATTTTCTTTAGATTTATGATTTATTCCACTTAAAAATTTAATAACTAAACCTATTAACATAAACATTAATAGACCACCATAATATAGCTTCATTTTATCTAATTGCTTCACTACTGGTACTGTAAAGTCATATCCTGCAAAAATAAAAGCTATAAATGTCATTGCTGAAACTGATACTCCTGCTAAAATAGGTATTAAGTTCCCTTTTGATATTTGAAACGGTGATACATAACCTCTTTTTCTAAAGAATATATAACTTATTCCTAAACAAAAATACGGCACAATTAAAGCCATCGTTGTCATATCATATACTCTATAGTAAAGCTCTCCTGCTGCTTCTCCACCAAAAGTTGTAAGAGCTATGAATAAAAATGCTAATATTGTTTGGAATATTAAGGCATTTCTTAAAATTCCATTTTTATCAGACTTCTTTGTTAACCAATCTGGAAAAGTTCCTTTTGGTGCTTCACTGAATACTCCAGCAGCCAGAGAGCTTCCCCAAAGAATAAGAGCAACTAACGTTATTAATGAATAAGCTATTCCCATTAATTTAACAAACCAAATTCCTAATCCTATCTTATCTCCCATAAATTTAAAACCTGCTAAAACTGCATTTATTAAAGATATTTTTGAAAAATCCTCTTGCGTTCCAAATGCTGAAACTGAAACAATTCCTAAAACATAAAGTATTCCTATTAACATTGAGGCTACAAGTAATCCTTTTACAAAGTTTTTCTCTGGATTTTCTACTTGATTTACATATGGTCCTACTACCTCTCCTCCTCCAAATGCAAATAATATCCATGAAAACGTTCCTAAAGATCTAGCTAAATCAGATTTAGATGTAGTTTTTATTATAAACATTTCAGTTGTTAAGTTTGTAGCTCCTTGACCTGTTAAATGAAGGTATATTCCAGCTACTAAAAATATTAAAACTGTAAATAAAGAAATATAACCTATAGGCTTTGAAAGAGCTCCAATAGCTTTTTGATACTTCACACCAATAATTAATGATATAACCAATGCTACTAAAGATAAAGTAGCTGTTTGTATATTTGATATATTCGCATCTCCAAATAGTCCAAAACTAAAGTATGTTGGCACTCTTGTTGCCAATGTTGGTAAATAAAATATATTTGCTATAAAATATGACCAAATTGCAAAATAGGCCATTTTTTTTCCTAATCCTATCTCTATCCATGAATATATTCCGCTCGTTCTATCTTGAGCATACGCTCCAAATTCTGCCATTATTAAACAAAGTGGTAAGAAATAAAATAATATTCCTATTACCAACATTGTGGCGGATGACATTCCTACTTCTTTAAAATTATTGGCAATATTTCCAAATCCAAATACTCCCAAGAATATCATCATTACTAGTGATGACACAGATAGATACTTCTTTTTCATTCTCAACTCCTCGTACTGTATTATATTTAAAACAATTTTTATAATAACACCTTTTACATTAAAAATCAATTTTTTTATTGTCTATATTATATCAATTTTAAAGTATAATTTTTTGTATAAATATTGTATAATTAAAAAAAGTATAATTTTCAAGGAGTGTGGAATAATGATAAAAGTTAATGCTATTGGACAGACTTGTCCTATACCAGTTATTATGACAAAAAATGCTTTAAAAAAAATAACAGAAGGTTCAATTGAAGTTTCTATAGATAACAAAATTTCTAAGGAAAATATTGAAAAGTTTTCTAAAGAGATGGGGTTTTCATTTACTACTAGAGAAGAAAATGGAATATTTTTTATTCAAATAAATAAAACAATTAATGAAGCTTTATCAAATTCTAGTACTTCTAATGATGAAAATAACACTATTATAGTTATTGCTTCTGATAAAATGGGTGATGGTGAAACTGCTCTTGGTGAAACTTTAATGAAAGGTTTTATATATACTCTTACTGAAATGGAATCTCTGCCAAAAGCTATTCTTTTCTATAATAAAGGTGTTTTTTTAACAGCTTCTAATGAGACTACTATAAAAGACTTAAGAATTCTTGAGGAAAGAGGAGTTGAAATTCTATCTTGTGGAGCTTGTCTTAATTTCTACCATTTAGAAAACAATATTGCTGTCGGGAGCATCACAAATATGTACAATATAATAGAAAAACAAATGAAAGCAAATAAGGTGATTAGACCATAATGAACTCAGAAAATTTTTTAATTATAACAATCGATTCAACTCATTTAGTTATGAAGGTAGAAAAATTCTTAGTTGATAGTGGAATAGATGTTCGAATCATACCACTACCTGGTGAGTTAAAAGCTAGCTGTGGTCTTTCTTTAAAAGCAAATATTGAAGATGCACATAAAATATTAGAACTTTTAATTGAAAATAATATAGATAAAAATATATACAATTTCTATCTTTGTGAAAAAAATGGTTTTAAAAAGAACTTTTCTACTTTTAATTTTTAAATATTTATGATATAATAAATATGAAATTGGAAGCGGATGAGTTACTGGTGTACTCAGCAGTCTTCAAAACTGTCTTGGCGAGTTAAATCGCTGGTAGGTTCGATTCCTATACGCTTCCGCCAATTTTAAAAGTTCAGCCTCACTAAATAGTGAGGCTTTTTTATTTCTATCATTTTATGGAATATCATTTCCCATTCCATTTACTAATATTTCAAACCACTCTTCTCTTGTCAATTTTATATTACACGCTTTCACAGCAGACTCTAATCTTTCTATCTTTCCACTTCCACAAATTGGTATTAAATTTGCTGGATGAGATAAATGCCAAGCATAGATTATCGTATCAGACTTACAATTATACTTTTTAGATAATCTCTCTAGAACTTTTCTTAACTCTACTGCATTTTCATCCCCAGAAATAAAGATTTCTCCACCTGCTAAGGGAGACCAAACCATTATAGGAACTCTTTTTTCCTGCATTAAGTTTATTGTTCCATCATAAAAATGTTGTGTTTTTAATGGTGATAACTCTATTTGATTAGTAACAAGTTTGAAATCCAATCTACTTTGTAAAAGATTAAAATCTGATGGTAAAAAATTAGAAACTCCCCATTCTAAAACTTTCCCAGCCTTTCTTAAATCAGTTAAAGCTCTCGCTGTTTCATCAGCATCCATATACATATCAGGTCTATGAATCAATACTAAATCTAAATAATCTGTATTTAAATTTTTTAAGGATTTTTCTACACTTTTAACTATATGTTCATAGCTTGTATCATAACAATGATATGTATTTTCAGGCATATTCTCTGATACTAGTTTTATTCCAACTTTGCTTACTAATTGCATTTTTGCTCTTAACTCTGGTTTTAGAGCTAAAACCTCTCCAAAAATTTTTTCACAAGTATAACGTCCATAAATATCTGCATGATCAAATGTTGTAACACCTAAATCAATTGCTTTTTCTAAATATTCTGATAACTCTTCTTTAGACATTCCCCAATCATTTAAACGCCAAAATCCTAATGCTATTTTTGACATCTTTAATTTTTCACTTAACTGTGTATAGTTCATAAAAAGCCCCCTTATATTAGTTTTGGTTATACTTAGTATATTCTTAAAATATATAATTGTCAAAACAAACAATAAAATAAATCAATATAAAAAAGAAGACCTTGGGAAGGGTCTTCAATTTTTAACTAATTTTTTGGTTGGCGTAAATAACAGCATTTACTTTAACAGTTTATAACAAAATAATTCGTTTGTCAAACTTTTTATATAAAATAATTTGTTAATCATTATTTTCGTTTTAGATAATTATACTTTGCCTTTGTCGACTTAGTAAAAAAATATTGAAAAGTTAACTAAATTATGGTATCATTTTTCCTAAGTAAACGTTCTTAAATTCACTAAAATTTGATTAATTCATTTACTAGTTTATTTTTAAGAGCAAGTTTTAAGTATAGTATGTAATACCTTTGAAGTAAATTCAAAGGAAATTAAAGAATTACTCATATATATCCGTAATACGGTCGGAAGTTTCTACGGCTAACCTTAAATTAGCCACTATGGGTGAAATAAATAGATTTTTTAGTCTAGTTTTTTTAGATTATCTATTTTTCACTTGTAGAAGATGAAAAAGGATAATCTTTTTTTATTTTCTACAATAGTTTAATCCCAAATATATATTTGAGTAAAATTCAAAAAAGAATTTTAGGAGGATTATTATCAATGAAAAAAAACAGATCACCTTATCACTTAGATGGAGTTCCAGAGTTAAAAACAGCTTTACCTTTAGGTTTACAACATATTTTAGCAATGTTTGTAAGTAATATTACACCTATCATAATCGTTGCTGGTGTTTTAGGAATTTCATCTGAGCAAAAAACGCTTCTTATTCAAGCTTCAATGTTTGTTGCAGGATTAAATACTTTAATTCAAGCATATACTCTTGGTCCTATTGGAGCTAAACTACCTATTGTTGTTGGAACTAGTTTTGCTTTTGTTCCTGTTGCTATCTCTATTGGAACAAGATATGGTTTTGAAGGAGTATTAGGTGCTGCATTAATTGGAGGAATTTTTGAAGGACTTTTAGGTCTTATTATAAAAAGGGTAAGAAAGTTTTTTCCACCTATTGTTACAGGTGTTGTTGTTCTTTCTATCGGTCTTTCTCTTTTACCTGTCGGGATTAAAAGTTTTGCTGGTGGTGTTGGTGCTCCAGATTTTGGTTCTGTTGAAAATTTACTTATTGGAACGGTTGTTCTTATTACTGTTGTTTTCTTTAAACAATTTACAAAAGGTATCTTAAGTACTGGTTCTATATTCATTGGAACAATTGTTGGTTTTATTGTAGCTTTAATATTTGGAAAAGTAAATTTACAACCTCTTATTCAAGCTGATTATCTTACTGTACCAAGACCTTTAATGTTTGGATTTGCGTTTCATTTTGATGCTATTTTAGCTATGATTTTAATGTTTATCGTTTCTGCTGTTGAAACTGTTGGAGATATGTCTGGGGTTACTATGGGTGGTGCTGGTAGAGAAACAACTGATAAAGAACTGTCAGGTGGAATCCTTGCTGATGGACTTGGAAGTGCTTTAGCTGCAGTATTCTCTGTTTTACCTACTACATCTTTTAGTCAAAATACTGGTATTATTGCTATGACTGGTATTATGAGTAGATTCGTTGTTGCAACTGGAGCTATGTTCCTAGTTGTTGGAGCTTTTATCCCTAAAATAGGTGCTCTTTTCACAATCATTCCTGCTAGTGTTATTGGTGGAAGCTTAGTTATGGTCTTTGCTATGATTTCAATAAGTGGTATCAATTTAATTACTAAAGAACCTTTAAAAGGTAGAAATTCTGTTATATTAGCTGTTTCGTTAGGACTTGGATATGGACTTGGAAATGTTCCTGAGGCTCTAACTGTTTTCCCTGAGAGTATAAAACTTATATTTGGTGGATCTGGAATTGTTGTTTCTGGTACAATTGCTGTATTCTTAAATATAATTTTACCTCCAGAGAATGAAACAGTTGAAGAAAAAGTAACTGAAGAAGCTAAATTAGCCAAAAAAGTTGCTTAATAAATTAGATTAATTGGAGGTTTTAACTTGTTTTCTTTTTCAAAATTTTTTCTAGCCTCTTCTCTTGAAGAAGCTTATTCAGAACTTTTAAAAAATAAAAAAAATATTATTCTAGGTGGAACTTCTTATTTAAGAATGGGAAATACCTCTTGGAATACAGCTATTGATTTATCAAATTTAAATTTAAATTATATTTTAGAAAAAGAGGATTTTATTTCAATTGGCGCTATGACTACTTTTAGATCTCTTGAAACAAACTCTCTTTTAAAAGATTATTTTGGAGAAATTTTTAATACTGCTTTAAAGGATATTATTGGTGTACAATTTAGAACAAATGTAACTGTTGGAGCAACAGTTTTTAGTAAGTATGGTTTCTCTGATTTAATTCCAGTTTTACTTGCTTTAGATAGTAAAGTTAAGCTTTTCAATGGTGGGATCTTAACATTAGAGTCGTTTTTAAATGAATCAGATATTAGAAGAGATATACTAGTAGAGATTTTAATACCTAAAAAAGTTTGTAAAACATCTTTTCAATGTGTAAGAAAAAGTAAAACTGATTATTCTATTATAAATTTAGCTATTTGTAAATTTGATAATAGTATAACTATTGCTGTTGGATCAAGACCTGGAAAAGCTATATTGGCTAGAAAAACTATGGATATTTTTAACCATAGTGAAAATATTGAAAATGAAATTATCAATGCTATGAAATATATTGGAAATGAAATTCCTTTAGATTCAAATATGAGAGGTTCAAAGTCTTATAGAGAACTTCTTCTAGCAGCATTACTTAGAAAAGGAATTCAGGAGGTTTTAAATTAATGTTATTAACAACTACTATAAATGGTAGAAAAAAAGAGATTCTTATAAAAGATGACGATTATCTACTTGATGTTTTAAGAAAAGAGGGATACCTAAGTGTTAAAAGAGGTTGTGACACTGGAGCTTGTGGTTTATGTACAGTTCTTTTAAATGGTTCTCCTACACTTTCTTGTAGCACTCTTGCAGCTAGAGCACAAGGAAAACAAATTTCTACAATTGAACATTTTCCAGTAGAAGCTAAAAAATTTGCTTCTTTTATGACTAGCGAAGGGGCTGAACAATGTGGTTTTTGTTCTCCTGGATTCACATTAACTGTTATTGCAATGATTAAAGAATTACAAAACCCTACTGATGACGAAATTATGCATTATTTAAATGGAAATCTTTGTAGATGTAGCGGATATGTATCTCAACTTAGAGCAATTAGAAATTTTATGGAGGAGATAAAAAATGAAAATTGTTAATACATCAGTTAAAAAAGTTGATGGTATGGGAGTTGTTACAGGAAATCCTGCTTATACTGAAGATTTAATTTTAAATAATAATGTTTTAACTATAAAATTATTAAGATCACCTCATCCTTTTGCTAAAATTAAAGCTATTGATACATCAATAGCTTTAAAGGTTCCTGGTGTTGAAGCTATTTTTACACATAATGATACTCCTAAAACTAGATTTACCTTAGCTGGACAAAGTTTCCCTGAACCATCTCCATATGATAGAAGAATTCTTGATGAATATGTTAGGTACGTTGGAGATCCTGTAGCTATTATAGCTGCTGAAGATGAAAGAGCTGCTGATAAAGCTATGAAACTAATCAAAGTTCAATATGAAGTTTTAGAACCGATTTTAGACTTTGAAAAATCTATTGATTCTCATATTATTATTCACCCAGAAGAAGTTCATACTAATTTTGAAATTGGGTACGAAAGAGAGAGAAATATAGCCTCTAAAGCTTATGCTGAAAAACCTGGTGTTGATGAAGGATTTGAAAATAGTGATATTATTCTTGAAAGAACATACTATACTCAACCGCAAATGCATGCTATGATGGAGACTTATAGATCTTATAGTTACTTTGATGTTAATGGTAGATTGACAACAGTAAGTTCAACACAAATTCCATTTCATGTTAGAAGACACTTAGCTAGAGCTTTAGAGATGCCTAGTAGTAAAATAAGAGTTATTAAACCTAGAATAGGTGGTGGTTTTGGTGGTAAGCAAACAGCTGTTTGCGAAATTTATTCAGCTTTTGTTACTTTAAAAACAGGAAAACCATCTAAAATAGTATACAACAGAAAAGAAACACATACTTGCACAACTACAAGACATGGAATGAAACTTGATGTTAAAATAGGAGCAGATACAAATGGAAATATCAAAGCTATTGATATCAATGTTTTATCAAATGCTGGTGCTTACGGTGAGCACGCCCCTACAGTTACTTCTCTTGTTTCATACAAAACTTTTCCTCTTTACGATACTGTACCTATGAGATTTAATGCTAATATCGTTTATTCTAACACTATGAATGCTGGTGCTTTTAGAGGATACGGAGCTACTCAAGGAACTTTTGCTGTAGAATCTATTATTAATGAATTAGCTCATCATCTAAAACTTGACCCTACTGAAGTTAGAATGAAAAATCTTGTTGAACCAGGTGAAGGAAAGTATATTACAAGTGGTGATATTAAAAAATGTATTGAAATTGGTAAAGAAAAATTTAATTGGGCAGAAAAATCAATTCCTAGAGAAGTAGCTCCTAATAAAGTTAGAGCTGCTGGAATGGCTGTTACAATGCAAGGATCTGGAATTGGTGGTATCGATACTGCTGCTGCAACAATAAAGCTTGGAGATAGAGGTGATTTTAATCTTATGGTTGGAGTTACTGATATGGGACAAGGATGTGATACGGTTCTTACTCAAATGGCTGCCGAAGTTTTAGAAGTTCCTATGGATAGAATCTCTATTCATTCAGCTGATACTGATTTATCTCCATATGATCCTGGAGCATATGCATCTAGTGGTACTTATGTTACTGGAAATGCTGTAATTATTGCTGCAAATAATATGAAAGAGGAAATTTTAAAAGGTGCATCTAAAATGTTCAATGTTGAAATTGGTGATATTGATTATCTTGGAACTGAGCTAAAAATAGCTGACAAAATTATCTCTTTAGAAGAGTTTGCTCAACGTTCTATCTCTTTTGAAGGAATGAATCAAATTACTACAACTGGAACTTGGGGAGGAGAAACTTCTCCGCCACCATTTATTGCAGGATTTGCTGAGGTCGAAGTAGATACTTTAACAGGAGAAGTTGAAGTTACTGACTACCTTTCTGTTGTAGATTGTGGAACTCCTATCAACCCAAACTTAGTTCAAGTTCAAGTTGAAGGTGGAGCTGCTCAAGGAATAGGACTTGCTCTTTTTGAAGATATTAAGTATGATAAAAAGGGAAGAGTTATGACCGACTCTTTAATGCAATATAAAATTCCTTCTAGACTTGATTGTAAAAATATAAGAGTTGAATTTTCAAACTCTTATGAAAAAACAGGACCTTTTGGAGCTAAATCTGTTGGTGAAGTTGTTGTAAATACTCCTGCACCTGCTATTGTAGATGCTGTATATAAAGCAACTAAAGTTAGAGTTAGAAATTTACCTGTAACATCTGAAAAAGTTTTAATGGGAATTTTAGATATCTAAAACTATTCAAAGTGGGAGGAGATTTTTATGTCAGAACTTTTTAATATCATTAAAGGAGATATTATATCTATTACTGGAGCTGGTGGTAAAACTTCCTTAATGTTTTATCTAGCAAATCAATTAAAAAAAAGAGGAACTGTCTTAATAGCTACAACCACTAAAATATTTAAACCAGAGTGCACAGAAAATAATAGTTTTATTTTCATATATCCTGAGGAGATAGATTTTATATCTCCTCAGGATAATTTTATACACATTTTTTGTCCAAAGATTGAAAATGATAAAATTGATAGTGCCTCTTTTGAAGAGTTAAATAAATTTAAAAATCGTTTTGATTTTATTTTAATAGAGGCTGATGGAAGTGCTAGTAAAGCTTTAAAAGGATGGAAGAATAACGAGCCTGTAATTTATCCTGCTTCTACTAAAACTATCGCTATTATTGATATAACAGCTTTACATAAAGAGAAAAATGAAAATACTATTCATAGATTTGATCTTTTTCAAAAACAATATTTTAATTCTAATAAAACTATTGAAAAAAATGATTATATAGGTTATATTAATTCAAATACCTTTTTTAAAGGAACTTCAAATGAAAAAATACTATTTTTTAATAAAATTGAATCTATTGATTTATTTGAAGAGTTTTTTAATATTGTAAATAAAGTTAATATTACCTCTAAAATCTATTTTGGATCTATTTTTAAAAATGAATTTTTTTCTTTTAAAAATATTACCCCAATTGTTTTAGCAGCAGGTTTTTCAAAAAGATTTTTAGGCGATAAATTGAATTTTAAATTGGTTAATGGAAAAACCATATTAGAGCAAACTCTTTTAAATATCTCTCAAATAAATTTTAAAGAGAAAATACTTATTGGAAAAAACTCTTTTCATGATGAGCTAAGTCATAAATATGGCTATACCTATATAATCAATCCTAATCCTGAGTTTGGTCAAAGTTACTCTGTTATATTAGGAACTTTAAACTCATCTTTATCTGGTTATCTATTTATTCCAGGAGATATGCCCTTCCTAACAAAGAGCACTCTATTAAAATTGATATATGAATTTCAAAAATATAATCAAATTATAGTTCCATTTATTGATGGAAATAAAAAGGCTCCTGTACTTTTTCCAAAGCGTTATCGTAATGAGCTTGTCAAGCTCAAAGGTGATAGTGGAGGACGTGAAATTTTAAAAAAAGAAAACTTTATAAAATGTAATTTTAAAAACTCTTTGGAGTTTTTTGATATAGATACACAAAATGATTTAAAAAAATTAGAAATGTTGGAGGAACAAATATGAAATTATTAAAAGAATATATTGAAAAATACGGGTCAGTTACTGATAGCTCTATTTTAAAAGTAGATAGCTTTATCAACCATCAAATTGATCCTGTTTTAATGATAGAGATTGGAGAAGAATTAAAAAAACGTTTTGAAGGAAAAAATATAAATAAAATTCTTACAATAGAAGCTTCTGGGATTGCTATTGGTATAGCTGCTGCTTATGCTTTCAAAGTTCCTATGGTTTTTGCTAAGAAAAAGAAACCTTCTACTATGGGAGATGCTTACAACGCTAATGTTCATTCTTTTACAAAGAAAACAGACTATAATATAACTGTTTCTAAAGAGTTTTTATCATCTGAAGATCGTATTCTTGTTGTTGATGATTTTTTAGCTATGGGAAATGCTATTATTGGACTTAAAAATATAATTGATCAAGCTGGAGCTTCTCTAGAAGGTGTTGGAATTGTTATTGAAAAAGGATTTCAACCAGGTGGGACTATATTAAAAGAGCAAGGAATCCACCTTGAATCCCTTGCTATTATTGAATCTTTAGAAGATAATACAATTACTTTAAGATAATTAAGTAACCAAGGCTGGAAAGAATCCTAATATTGTAAATACAATTACAATTATTAGGATTTTTTTCCTTTCTTTTTTTAAAACCTCATCTTCATTTTGAATTTTTATCTCTTTAGAATTTTTAACCCAACTTAAATATCCCAGTATAGAGGCCATTATGTATCCTATTGTATAGCAGATTACATCTGCTCCATCAAAGGTTCCTATAAAAGTACCATGTCCTCCATAGATCCCTTGAAACACTTCTATTCCAATCATAGTAAAAAATATTATATTAAATATATTTTGAGCCTTTTTGTAAAAAACTCTATTATGTAAAATGGATACACCCATTGAAAATAACCATAACCCATCTGGTAAGGAGTATATTACCCAATTAGGTATGTGTTTTCTATAAACCCATACTACTTTTCTTATTGATCTAACATGAGAATCTAAATTCATCAACTCTACAATTTGATAGTAAAAAAGCTTTCTACTTCTAAAAAGTAAATATATTAAAACGGCTAAAGCAAATGATGCTAAAACTATAAATATTTTATTCAGTGACCTCTTTTCCAAAAATACCTTTTTCATTTAGATATCTCACCACTTTCTCTACTCCCTCATCTATAGTTTCATAAAATATCTCTGAATCATAAATATACTTTTCAATACTCTTTTGATAAAGAGGATCATAGTAATCTAACATTAGTACTTCTGAAAGTTCATCTATTTTATTATCTTTTAACATTTGAGAGTATTCTTCATATTTTTCTTTACCAATATATCTTCCTACTTTATCTAAACATTTTTGAAGTTCATCTACTGTTGCACCTGCATAATCTTCTCTTATTACTTCTACTCTATTTTTTATTGTTGTTTCTAATGATAAATGTACTCCATTACCTAAAGATTGAAATACATCTTCAGGAACATATACATTTCCAATTCTTTTACTTTCACTTTCTGCAATTACATATTGAGGTTTATTTTTATAAAAATAATCAAATATTAAAGAATCAAATTTTTTCTGACTCTGCTCCTCTTTTTCACAAACTCCACCAAAAAATGAACCCTTGTGATTAGCCATCTTTTCTAAATCTAAAACTGAATATCCCTTATTCTCTAATTGCTGTAAAATTTTTGTTTTTCCTATACCTGTTTTTCCATGTAAAATAATATACTTTACATCTTTATTATAAGTTTTTATATTCTCTAAAATATACTGTCTATAAGCTCTATATCCTCCTTCTAACTTCCAAGTTGTATATCCTAAAGCTTCAAATAAAGCTGACATAGATCCACTTCTCATTCCACCACGAGCACAATAAAATGCTAGTCTACCTTTAGCATGTTTTTGAACCTCTCTAAATATATCAGGTAATCTTTTTGCAATAGCTTCAACCCCTAATTCTTTAGCTTTTTCAGGTGAAACTTGTTTATAAGCAGTTCCAACATCTACTCTCTCTTCATCTAAAAGTAATGGTATATTTATAGCTCCTGGAATAGGCTCTTCTTTAAACTCTTTTGGAGTTCTTACATCTATCAAAGTGTAGTTCTTCTCCTTCAACAAATCCTCATATTTTACTAAAATCATTTTTTCCTCCATTTTTTATGCTTATTATATTTTACTATGATTTTTAATAAAATTGAATATTATTTATATAAAAAATATCTTTATTATGATAAAATCTATTAAGAAATTAACTTTTAAAAAGAAAGGAAGTTATGAAAACAAAAGCAAAAGAGTTACTAAAAACTATTTATGGATATGAAAATTTTAGAAAAGGACAAGATATAATTATAAATAATATCCTTTCTAAAAAAGATACTTTAGGTGTTATGTCAACTGGTGGTGGAAAATCTATCTGCTATCAAATTCCAGCTTTAATTTATCCTCACCTTACCATTGTTATCTCTCCTCTTATCTCCTTAATGAAAGATCAAGTAGATTCTTTAAAATATTTAGGTGTAAGAGCTGGATTTTTAAACTCTACACTGAGTAAAGAGGAATATCTTAAATTAGTTCAAGGAGTTAGAAATAAAAGTATCAAAATTCTTTATATTGCACCAGAAAGATTAGCAAATGAAAAATTTATAAACTTTATAAAAAATATACAACTATCTATGATTGCTGTTGATGAAGCTCACTGTATTTCTCAATGGGGACATGACTTTAGAAAAAGTTATCTAGAAATTCCAGATTTTTTAAATAAAATCAATCAACGACCACAAATTTTAGCACTTACTGCCACTGCTACAAGTAAAGTTCGACAAGATATAATTGAAAAACTTAATTTACAAAATCCTAAAGTTTCTGTTGATGGATTTGACAGAGAAAATATTACTTTTAAAGTTGAAAAGGGAGTTGTTCCAGAAGCATTTATCAGTGAATATTTAAAAAGAAATTCAAAAAAATCTGGAATAATATACGCTGCTACTCGTAAAGAAGTTGATAATTTATATAGTTATTTACAACTTAAAGGATTTAGTGTGGGAAAATATCATGCTGGTTTAGATGAAAAAGAACGTACAGAGTTTCAGGATAAATTTTTAAGAGATGACGTTAAAGTTATGATTGCTACTAATGCTTTTGGAATGGGTATTGACAAATCTAATGTTAGGTATGTAATACATAGAAATATTCCAAAAGATTTGGAAAGTTACTATCAAGAAGCTGGAAGAGCCGGAAGAGATGGTGCGCCTTCTGAGGCAATACTACTTTTCTTCGAAGAAGATGTTTCTACTCAAGAGTTTCTAATTGAACAAAATGAAGAAAGTTCAAATCATTTAAAAAATACAAAAAGAAAAAAACTCGATCAAATGATTGATTATGCTTACTTAGAAAGTTGTTATAGAGAATACATTTTAAAGTATTTTGGTGATAAAAGAATTAAAAATTACTGTGGCAATTGTGGTAATTGTAAAAATTTTAAAGATGTTAAATCTTTTACCCTAGATGCACAAAAGGTTTTTTCATGCATCGGTCGTACAAAAGAAAGTATTGGTATCTCTACTCTAACTAATATTTTAATGGGAAAAATTGATACAAAAATTGAAAGAAAGGAGTATTTTAAACTTACTACATTTGGAATTATGTCCTCTTATAATCGAACTAATCTTGAAGAGTTTATATACTATCTTATATCTGAAAACTATTTAGAACAAAGTGCCGGAAGTTTTCCCACACTCAAATTAACTCCTAAAGCCTTTGAAGTTTTAAAGAATATCAAAGCTGTATTTAGAAGAGTAAATGAATCTGTAACATTTGATTATTTTGAAGATCCACTTTTTGAAACATTAAATAACTTAAGAAAAGAGATTGCTCAAAAAGAGGGAGTTCCTCCCTATATTATTTTTTCAGACTTAACTCTTATGGAAATGGCTGAAAAAAAGCCTCAAAATCGTTGGGAAATGTTAAAAATTAGAGGAATTGGTAATCAAAAGTTTAAAAATTACGGAGATCTTTTTTTAAAGACAATTAATAAACTTTCTCCCCAAGAAATCGATATGCTTTATGTAGATAATATTATTGATGAAAAGTATTTAGGTAATAAACAGCTCATAGAATTAAAAAAAGCTTTAAATACTGAAATTACAACTGATGAATTAAAAGAGATTTTAATAAAAACTCTTTTTACTAACTAACTACGAGGTGAACTAATGTTATTTGAATTTTTTATAGCTAAAAAACATATTTGCGAACATAAAAAACAAAGTTTTATTGGTATTATTGGTATTGCTATAGGTATTATAGTTCTTACTGTATCTATTGGTATTTCAAATGGATTAAATAAAAATATGATCGATAGTATTCTTTCTCTATCTAGTCATGTTACTGTTATTGGCAATGAAAACTTAAAAAATTATGATTCTTTAGAAAATACTTTTGAAAAATATCCAGAAGTTAAAGGAGTAATTCCTAAAGTTTCTAGTCAAGGAATTGTTAAATATAACGGAATTTTAGGAACTTATGTTTCTGGAGTTAAACTAGATGGATTAGATTTAAAAAAAGCTATTCCTGCTCTTAATTTAGAAAGTAAAATAAAAAGAGGAAGTATTGATTTATCAAATAAAAAAGGTGTTTTAATTGGAGAAGAACTTTTAAATAGAATTGGTGGTAACATTGGAGATCCTATTAATATAATTTCTGCAAATAATAAGGAATTACAATTAGAAATAATGGGAACTTTTCAAAGTGGATACTACGATTATGATTTATCAATGATTATTTTACCTCTTCAAACTGCCCAGTATATAACAGAAAGAGATGGAACAATTAGTTCAATCGATTTAATTTTAAAAAATCCATATGATGCTGATAAAATTTCTAATAAAATTTATTCTGATACAGGTCTTTATAATAGAACTTGGGGAAGTCTAAATCAGAATCTTTTAAAAGCTCTTACTCTTGAAAAAACAGTAATGATTATAGGTTTCTCATTAATTGTTATTATAGCTGGGTTTGTAGTTTGGGTAATTCTAAATACAATGGTAAGAGAAAAAATTAGATATATAGGAATTATGAGATCAGTTGGAATATCTCATAGCTCTATTATTAAAATATTTTTAATCCAAGGAATAATCTTAGGTTTAACTGGAATTGTTTTCGGAGTTGCTATATCTTTGTTTTTACTTTGGTATATTAAAACATACTCTCTTCCAGGTATATCTTCTATATATTATTTAACAAAAGTTCCAATAGAGTTATCGTTAAAAGAGTTACTAACTATTGTAGGAGCTAATATATTATTGATATTCTTATCTAGTGTATTTCCTGCATATAGAGCTGGAAAATTAAAAATTGTGGAGGCTTTAAGACATGACTAAAAACATTGTACTTGAATTAAAAAATATTTGTAAAAACTATTCAACTAAAACAGAAACTTTAGAAATTATTAAAAACTTAAACTTACAAATTGAAGAGGGTGATTTTATATCTATTCTTGGACAATCTGGTTCAGGAAAAACTACCTTATTAAACTTAATTGGTCTTTTAGATTCTCCTACTTCTGGAAATATTTATATTGATAATGAAAATATTTCTGTAAATAGTTCTAATATTGATTTAGTACGAAATAAAAAAATTGGTTTTGTTTTTCAATTTCATTATCTTTTACCAGAATTCACTGCTTTAGAAAATGTTATGATACCCGCTCTAACTCAAGATTATTCTAAAAAGAAAGAGATTGAGAAAAGAGCTCTTGAACTTCTTAAAGAGGTTGGAGTCGATCATAGAGCCAATCATAAACCAACTGAACTTTCTGGTGGAGAGAAACAAAGAGTGGCTATTGCTAGAGCTCTAATAAACAATCCTAAAATTTTACTTTTAGATGAGCCTACTGGAAACTTAGATAATGAGACAAGTGAAAAAATTTTTAATATTTTCAAACAAATTAATAGCAAAAAACGTCAAACAATTATAACAGTAACACATTCAAGAGAGCTTGCTGAGATATCTAATAAAAAATTATTCTTAAAAAAAGGAATTCTTTCAGAATAAAGGTATAGATAGAGTAAGAAAGCTACATAAATATCCATAAGGGGTGGTTTGTATGAGAATAAACTATAATACTAACGGAGATCTTGTTATTACTGACGCCATCAAAAGTCATTGTGAAAAGAATTTTTCTAAATTAAAAAAATTCTTCGATAACATCTTAACTGTAAACGTTACTTTATCTGCTACAAAATCAAAAACAGGACCTCTACAAAGAGTCGATGCCAGAGTTCATGTAAACGGAAATGTGATTAAAGGTGTTTATACAGATGACGACCTTTATAATGCAATAGATCGTGTAACTGAAATTTTAGCAAAACAAATTAAAAAGCATAAGGAAAAATTAAGAGATAATAACCACTCTTCACCTAATATTCCTACTGCTAAAAAAATTACATTCGAATCTTCTGATAACTCAATTACTGTTGAATTTACGAAAAAAATTGAGAGTATCACAGTTAATCCTAGACCTATGGATGTAGAAGAAGCTATATTACAATTAGAAGCTTTAAATAAAGACTTCTATGTTTTTACAAATTCAGAAACTGGTGATATGAATATCGTTTATAAAAAAAGAAATGGAGATTACGGTCACGTAGAACCTGCTCATTTCTAAAAAAATTTAAGAATCCTAGTCTAGCTAGGATTCTTTTTTATTTATAACAAATAAACTGGTTTATTTTATTTGTTAAATGTGATAGAATATTATTATTGTGAACAAATTTATTATATATTAGGAGGTAAAATTGAAAAAAACAGATATTAAAATTGTCGATATTAAGAAAAGTTTCGACGGAGTTGATGTTTTAAAAAATATTAACTTAAATATTAAAGATGGAGAGTTTTTTTCTATTTTGGGTCCATCTGGATGTGGTAAGACTACTCTTTTAAGAATGATTGCAGGATTTATAACTCCTGATAGTGGAGCAATCTATTTAGGAGATGAGAATATAGTTGAATTAGCCCCAAATAAAAGGAACGTAAATACAATCTTCCAAAAATATGCTTTGTTTCCTCATTTAACAGTTTATGAAAATGTAGCCTTTCCTCTTAGGTTAAAAAAGGTTGATGAGAAAACAATTGATATTGAAGTAAAAAGATTCATCGAACTTGTTGATTTAAAAGATCATATGTACAAAAAGCCTAATCAACTTTCTGGTGGACAACAACAAAGAGTTTCAATTGCTAGAGCTCTTATCAATAAACCTGGTGTTTTACTGTTAGATGAACCTTTATCAGCATTAGACGCTAAGTTAAGACAGAATCTTTTAATTGAGCTTGATAATATTCATGATGAAGTAGGAATAACTTTTATTTTCATTACACACGATCAACAAGAAGCACTATCGATCTCTGATCGTATTGCAGTTATGAATAAAGGAGAGATTTTACAAGTAGGAACTCCTGCTGAAGTTTATGAAGCTCCTGCTGATTCATTTGTAGCTGATTTTATTGGTGAAAATAACTTTTTTGAAGGTGTGGTAACTGAAATTTTTGATGAAACATATGGAAAAATTCAAAGTGAATCTCTAGGTGAATTAATTTTTGAATTAGATAAACCTGTTAAAGTTGGAGATAAAATCAGAGTTTCAATAAGACCTGAAAAAATTAGAGTTTCTAAACATATACCTACTGGACTTTCAAATAAACACAATACTTTAAAAGTTTATGTAGACGAACTTATTTACTCAGGATTCCAAAGTAAATATTTTGTTTGGGTAAATGGTGATAAGAATATTCTATTTAAAGCTTTTAAACAGCACGCTGTTTATTTTGATGAAGAAGACAATGATACAATACACTGGGATGAAGATGCCTATATATCTTGGCATGCTGATGATAGCTTCTTAGTTGAGGTGATATAATTGAAAAAAATATCTTCTGGAAGTTTTTACAGTATTCCTTTAACTCTTTGGATGTCTGTATTCTTTGTCATTCCAATGCTTATTGTTTTAAGTTATGCTTTTTTAACAAAAGGAACTTATGGTGGAGTTCAAATGATCTTCACTCTCAAAAATTTCAATGTATTTTTTGAGCCTATATTTTTGAAAATATTATTTAGAACAATATATATATCTATAGCTGTGACTTTTATAACAGTACTTTTAGCTGTCCCTACTGCATACTTTATTGCTAGGTCTAAATTTAGACAAGAATTACTTATCCTTGTTATTATTCCATTTTGGACTAATTTTCTAATTAGAATATATGCTTGGATATCAATCTTAGGTTCAAATGGATTTTTAAATACATTTTTAATTAAATTAGGAATAATTGAAACTCCATTAAAGCTATTATATAATACTGGATCGGTTATTTTAATAACTGTTTATACTAGTTTACCCTTTGCTATATTACCACTTTATGCAATTATTGAAAAATTTGATTTTTCTCTAGTTGAAGCTGCAAGAGATTTAGGAGCTACTAATAGTCAAGCTTTTAGAAAAGTATTTTTACCAAATATTAAATCTGGTATCATTACAGCTATTTTATTTACTTTTATTCCTGCAATGGGATCATACGCAATCCCTAAGCTTGTGGGTGGTACTCAGGCTACTATGCTTGGAAATATCATTGCCCAACATTTAACTGTAACAAGAAACTGGCCTTTAGCCTCTGCTATATCTGCTATGCTTATCTTAGTTACATCAATTGCTCTATTAATTTTTATGAGAGCTGAAAAAAAGTCTAAGGAGGTAAGTGATGAATAGAAGAAGAACATCTTTATTTTTCTTTATTCTTTCTATGATATTCTTTTATTTACCACTAGTAATTCTTGTTATGTATTCCTTTAACGAAGGTAGATCTAGTACTTGGCAAGGGTTCTCAATGAAATGGTATAAAGAGCTATTTTTATATTCTGATAATATTTGGAAAGCTTTTAAATATAGTTTAATAATCGGAGTTTTATCTAGTACAATATCGACACTAATTGGAACTTTAGGAGCTATTGGTATACATTGGTATAACTTTAAACATAAAAATTATTTAAAAGTTATTACTTTTTTACCTTTAGTTATTCCCGATATAATTCTAGGAGTTTCTCTTTTAATTATGTTTGCTACAGTAAAGTTAGAATTAGGATTAACTAGTATTTTTATAGCCCATACAACATTTAATATACCTTTTGTTTTATTTATTGTTTTATCTAGACTTGGAGAGTTTGACTACTCTATTGTTGAGGCTGCTTATGATCTTGGTGCTAATGAGTTTCAAACATTGAAAAAGGTAATTTTACCTATGTTAATGCCTGCTATAATATCTGGATTTTTAATGGCTTTAACTTTATCATTTGATGATTTCGTTACAACGTTCTTTGTTGCTGGACCTGGATCTTCTACATTACCATTAAGAATATACTCTATGATAAGGTTAGGAGTTTCTCCAGTTGTAAATGCATTGTCTGTATTACTTATTGTTTTATCCATAGCTTTAACCCTATCTACAAAAAGTTTACAAAAGTACTTTGTAAAATAGGTTTTTATATAGTATAATACTAGCAGAAAAAACAGGAGGGCATATATGAAAAAAATCATTAAATTACTATCTCTAGTAGTGATGTTAGCTGTAATGGTGAGTTGTTCATCTACTAGTAAAACTCAAGCAGTAAAATATAACGATATTAGAGCTACTTTTGTAACAACACAAGGGGATATTAGTTTCTATTTATATCCAGAAGCTTCCCCAGTAACTGTAGCTAATTTTATAAACCTTGCAAAAAGAGGATTCTATGACAATACAAAAATTCATAGAGCTGTAGAAAATTTTGTGGTTCAAGGTGGAGACCCTACTGGAAGAGGAGATGGAGGACCTGGTTATTCTATTCCTGATGAATTCTCTAAATGGTTAGATTTCTATCAACCAGGAATGTTAGCAATGGCAAATACAGGACCTGAAACAGGAGGATCTCAATTCTTCTTTACTCTTTATCCTGCTGATTGGCTAAACAATAAGCATACTATATTTGGAGAATATATTGAAGAAAAAGATTTCAACAATATCAAAAAATTAGAAGTTGGAGATGTTATTAAAGAGATTAAATTTACAGGAGATGTTGATTTATTCTTATCTTTACATAAAGCACAAGTAGAAGAGTGGAATGCTACATTAGATAAAAATTTCCCAAATTTAAAGAAATATCCTATAAAGGATAAAAATGAATTCAGTGGAGAATCTCAAGCATACTATGATGAGCTTCAAAGAATTTATACAAAGAAAGATCAAAAAGAAGAAGAAGAAAAGGAATGGTTCATTCCTAGATTTATAAGAGCTACTGAGAAAAAAATAAAAGATTCAAAAAATAATTAATTAAATAAAAAAAGAGGCATTGCCTCTTTTTTTATTACTCTTGAGTTTCTTTAACTCTTCTAATCATATCCATAGCTTCAAATCCACCCTCTAAAACTACCTTTACAGTTGAATTTGGATTAGCAGCTTCTACAACTTCTTCTCCTGCTTTAGTTATTAAAGTCATCTTAGGCATTACAATAACTCTAGGTTTTCCTGAAGTAGTTATAACTTCTAAAGATTCTCCTGCTAAAACTCTATTTCTAATTCCTAAAACATATTCATTTTCTCCAATTTTTTCCTCTATTTTAGCAACTAATTGGTGTGTTTGACTATAAGAATTTCTATCATTATAGTTATTAGCTTCTGCTCCTGGTTGCCCATGATAGAACCCTTGAGTGTATGATCTATTAGATGTTGATTGAATCTCTTCCATCCAAGTTGGGTCATACTCATATTCTCCTGCATAATATTTATTTATTGCTTCTTTATATACTTTTACAGCATTTGAAACATAATAAATACCTTTCATTCTACCCTCAATTTTTAAAGAGTCTACTCCTAAATCAAGAATTTTATCTATAATCTCTATTGTACATAAATCTTTTGAGTTGAATATATACGTTCCTCTTTCATCCTCATAAACAGGCATATACTCATTTGGTCTTGTTTCTTCAACTAAATTATACTTCCATCTACATGATTGAGCACAATCTCCTCTATTAGCATCTCTACCAGTCATATAGTTACTTAGTAAACATCTTCCAGAAACTGACATGCACATTGCTCCGTGAACAAATACTTCTAACTCAATATCAGGTACTTTAGCTCTTATTTCAGCAATGTTATCTAAAGATATTTCTCTTGCTAAAACTACTCTTTTAGCTCCTAAATCTTTCCACATTTTTACTGAACGCCAGTTAGTATTGCTTGCTTGAGTACTTACACTTATATTTAAGTTAGTGTGTTCTTTTACAACTTGGAATACTCCTAAGTCTGCAACTATTACACCATCTACTCCAATCTCTTCTAAATATTTTACATAATCTGGTAATAACTCTAATTCATTATTATGAGGTATTATATTAAGAGCTACATATACTCTTTTTTCCATTGAATGTGCATATTCAACAGCCTCTTTTAACTCCTCATCATTAAAGTTGTGACTTCCAGCTCTTAGGTTAAACATTTTTCCTCCTAAGAATACTGCGTCTGCTCCATAATGGAAAGCCATTTTTAACTTTTCCATATTTCCTGCTGGAGCTAATAATTCTGCTCTTTTCATTTTTTTCTCACCTTTCTATTCAACCTTAGTTGTGTAATCTCCAAACTTGGTAATTTCGTGGAAGAACTTCAAGTTTACAGTTCCAACTGGTCCATTTCTTTGCTTTCCTATGATAACTTCTGTTATACCTTTTTGTTCAGACTCATCATTATAATAATCATCTCTATATAAAAATACAACCATATCAGCATCTTGCTCAATTGCTCCTGATTCTCTTAAGTCTGATAGCATTGGTCTTCTATCAGCTCTTTGTTCTGGAGCACGAGAAAGCTGTGATAATGCAATTATCGGTATATCTAACTCTCTAGCTATCCCTTTTAATGATCTTGAGATATCTGAGATTTCTTGCTGTCTGTTATCTGATTTTCCACTTGTTCCTTTTATAAGTTGCAAATAGTCAATTAAAATCATGTCTAATTTTCCAGCAGCTTTTAATCTTCTTGCTATAGATCTAATCTCTAAAACATTTACATTGGGAACATCTGCTATATTTATTTCAGCATTTGCCAATTTACCACTGGCAATTCCTAATTTTCCCCAATCATCTTCTCCTAAAAATCCATTTCTGATTTTTTGTAATCCTATACCAGCTTCTATAGCTAAAAGTCTTTGTAATAATTGGGAACTCGACATCTCCAAACTAAATACTAAAACACCTTTTTCAGCTTTCATAGCTGCATTTAAAGCTAAGTTTAGCGCAAAGGCTGTTTTTCCCATAGATGGTCTAGCAGCTAAAATTACTAAATCTGATGGATGAAATCCACTTGTCATTTCATCAAAATGTTTGAATCCACTTGAGATTCCTGTTGTTACACCTTTATTTTGTAAAAGTTGTTCCAATCTTTCAAATTCATTTGTTACAACCTCTTTTAAACTAACAATGTCTTTTGACTCTTTACTTTCAGCAACTTTAAATATCATTCCTTCAGCTTTATCTAATATAGTATCCACATCTTCATATCCTTCATAAGTCATTTCTACTATTTTAGTTCCAATATCTCCAAGCTTTCTTAAAGTTGCCTTTTCCTTTATAATTCTTGCATAAGTCAAGATATTTGCTGCTGTTGGCACTTCTTCTATAATTTCATAAAAGATAGCTTCTCCACCAATATCATCAAACTTATCTTTTCTTTTTAATCTATCCATAACTATAATTGGATCTATTGATTCCCCAGAACCATATATCTCTTGCATAACTTCAAAAATCAATTTATGAGCCATTTTATAAAAATCACTTGAGGTAATAATTTCTATTACCTCACTAAAAATATCTGGCTTCAAAAAAATACCACCTAGAACCGACCTTTCAGCTTCTAAACTACTTGGAATTTTTCTAAGTTTTTCTATATCTTCCATATTTCACTATCCTTTTATAACTACTAAAACCTCAGCCTTTACATCTGTATGTAATTTAACAATTACTGTATGTTCTCCTAAGCTCTTAATAGTGCACTCTATTTTTTTTCTATCTATATCTAGTCCAAATTCTTTTTTTAATTCAGCAGAAATCTCTTTATTTGTTATTGCTCCAAATAGTTTTCCATTATCTCCTGTTTTTCCAACTATTGATAATTTTTTACTCTCTAATAATGCTTTTACTTCAATCGCTTTTTTCTTTTCTTCTTCAGCTTTTTTAGCATCTCTTATTTTTTTATTCTCTATCTTTTTTAACTCCTCTGGAGTTGCTACAATTCCTTTATTATTTTTTAATAGGAAGTTTTTTGCATACCCTTCAGAAACACTTACAATCTCTCCTTTTCTTCCTTGTCCTGCCACATCCGCTGTTAAAATTACTTGTATTTTTGACATAAAAACTCCTCCTAATTATTTTATGATTTTACTATTTTAATTTTTATTCCACTAGCTAATGCTCCAAAAATAAATGCAAATTCTGGAGATATTAAAGCTAAAAATACACCTACTGTAAAACATAAAGATTGTTTTTTTACTTTTTCATTTAATATACTTGCAACAATCTTCATAAAATACATTATGTAAACTATTTTTAAAACTTCTAATATATTACTTGTTAAATTTCCTCCAAAAGAAGTATATTTCTCTATAAAAAATACAACTATATAAGGAATTAACCATAAATATGAAGCTTCCCACTTAAAGAAATCTTCTTTATTTAAAAAGTAATATGTTAAAAATACTGTCATATTTAAATACGCAAATACTAAATATGTAAAATTATCTTTAATATACTTAAATGCCATATCTACTTCATATTGAGTAAATGTTGTTTTTTGTAAATATAAACTTTTTAATTGTTCAAATCCTATATTTAACCCAACTCTATTAAAATATATGTATATACAAACTCCAATACCTATCAATAAGCTTGTTATAAATATTCTATCAAAATATTGTGTTTTTCTGTCATATCTTTTTAATATATAGTAAAGAACTTCTATTGAAACAAAAACTCCAATATAAGTTACTAAAAAATGTATATCTATCCAACCTATAGCAACTAAAGCAACTACATTGGCTATAATTTTAGTTTTTAAATCTGCATTTTCTAATTTTTTGATTTTATAATATGGTAAAATCCAACTTAAAAAAGGCATCGAGGTAGAAACTAAAAATAATGCTGCTATTATTATTCCTGTTATTAAAAACATTAATCCTCCTAAAACTTTATCAGGATAATTATACCATAAAGGTAGAGTTTTGTTAAGCTATATTATTTCTCCTCCAAAAAAATCTATTATTTTTTTAGAAAAATCCTCAGTTTCTCCTCTATCTTTATTTTTATTAACCTCTTGCAATTCATATTTTATCATAATTTTTGACTTAAGAACTTTTCTTGCTACATCTAAGAACAATGTTCTATAAGGTTCTGTTTCCATCATATTTTTTGCAAATCCCTGATCTTCTGGAAACCCAATAGTTAAAGTGTTGTTTGAAAAATCTTTAAAATATGCTTTAATTAAAAATGCTCCAAATGTCATTTTTACTTTTTTAGACTCTTCTATTATTTTATTCCAAGATTTTTTTACTTCATCATAAGTTACTTTAGATACAATTTCTTGATTAACATCATTTTCTGAAATGTCTACTACATCCTTATCAACTTCTTGAACTTTTTCTATAATTTTCTCAACTATAACCTCTTTTTCTTTTCTCTCTGTTAATCTATTTAAAATAACATATCCAATTAGACGTTTATCCTCTTCATAACGAAATTTCGATAAAATATCATAAATTGTGTCAATTATTTCTAGACCTTTTTCAGTTTCTAAATCACCTTTTATAATTCTATCTTTAGCTCTTTTGGCTAAATCTTTAAAAAATAACTCTATATCTATAGAATTTTTCCAGATATCTTCTAAAAGTTCAATTCCTTGAGACTGATTTTTATTCTCTATAGCTTCTATAAATAAATCTATAGTTTTCAAAGGAGTTATTCCTAATACATCCTCTGTTTTTTCAATTACAATATTTTTTTCCTCTGTATTTATCATAAGTCTTTCTAAAATTGATATTGAATCTCTCATGCTTCCACCAGAAGCTTCATAAATAGCGACTAAACTAGGTTCATCTATTTTATATCCTTCGCTATCTACTATATATAGTAATTTCTCTCTCATATCTCTATAATTAACACTTTTAAAATCATATCTCTGACATCTTGAGATGATAGTTGGTAAAATTTTATCAGGCTCTGTTGTAGCTAAAATAAATAGAACATGCTCTGGAGGTTCCTCTAAAGTTTTTAAAAGAGCATTAAAAGCTTCTTTAGTTAACATATGAACTTCATCTATTATGTAAACTTTTTTTCTTCCCTTAGTTGGGCTATAATTTATCTTTTCTTTTAATTGTCTTATTTCATCGATTCCTCTATTTGAAGCTGCATCTATTTCAATTAAATCTAAAAAATTTCCCATAGAAATCTCTTTACAATTTTCACATACGTTACAAGGTGTATCTGTTATACCATTTGTTAAACAGTTTACACCTTTTGCCATAAGTCTAGCTATAGATGTTTTTCCTACACCACGAGGTCCTGTAAATAAATAAGCGTGTGCTAACCTATTAGATTTCAATGAGTTTTTTAAAGTCTGAACAATCTCTTGCTCTCCTGCAATCTCTTCAAAACCTTTTGGTCTGTATTTTCTATATAATGTTACGTGCATTTTTTCCTCCTAAGGCCTAGAGTTTTACTCTAAGCCATAGTTATTCATCTTTGTTCTCAATGTATTTCTTGTTATTCCAAGTAGTTCAGCTGTTTCAACTTTTTTACCACTTGTTATCTCTAAAACCTGACGTATTAACTCTTTTTCTACTTTTGATATTATTATCCCATAATAGTTATTTTGTTTATTATTTTTTAATCCTAGAAGCTCTCCCTCTATCCAATCAGTTAATACCCAACTTTGGTTATCTCCTTTTCTTTTAGATATTTTATTTCCTGTTACATTTCCAGGTAATTCTTCAACTAGAATAGAGCTTCCTCTACAAAGAGCTACTGCTGACTTTATAGCATTTTTTAATTCATTTACATTTCCTGGCCAATCGTATCTCATTATTTTTTTCATTGCAGGTTTACTTACACCTTTTACAGCTTTATGTAACTCTTCATTACAACTAGATAAATAATGATCTATTATAAATGGAATATCATCTTTTCTCTCTCTTAGTGGTGGTATATTAATCTCTAATATTTTTAATTTATTATACAATTCATCAATAAATAATTTTTTATTAATTAATTCTTCTAAATTTTCACTTGTAGTAGCTACTATTCTTATATCCATTTCGATAGGTTCAGATCCACCCATTCTAAAAAATTCTCCCTCTTGTAATAAATACAAAATCTTTGATTGCATATCTAAGCTTAAAGACTCTATATTTCCTAGGTGCAGCGTTCCTCCATTAGCTTTTTCTAAATCTCCTATTTGTAAAAACGCTGCTCCTTCAAAGGCTCCTTTTTCATAACCAAATAACTTTCTTTCTAGAAGATTATTCTGAAAAGATGTACAATTTACTGATAAAAATGGCTTTGTATTCCAATCACTAAATTGATGTATCGCTGTTGCCACACTACTTTTTCCAGTTCCTTTCTCTCCCACTACTAAAACTGGAATTCTACTATTTGCAACTCTTCCAATCATCTTATATACTTCTACAATCTCTTTTGTTTGTCCTATTAATTTGTCTCCAGTATTTTTATTTCTGTCTACTCTTTCAGCTAAAAGTTTGTGATCTTTTACTGCTTTTTCTAAGATTTTATTAACATCTTTTGGACTAATTGGTTTTAAAATATAGTCATAAGCACCTGCTTTTATCACACCTGCAACTAATTTTAAGTTTGAAGTTTCTCCCATTATTATAATTACTGATCTTTTATGTGTTTCTGTAATTTTTTTAACAAGGTTAACTAATGCGTCTTGTTGTAAATTTGTTTCATCAATTACAACAGCCTCATATTTTCTCTCTTTTAATAGCTCCATAAAAGAACTAATATTTTCTGCAAACCTTAATTCATTTTCAAAATTACTTTCTAACTCATCTTTTAATTCATTTTCTAATCTAAATCCTAAAAGAGTCAAATCTCTTCACCATCCTCTAATTTTTACTTCTATTTATGAAGCTCCTAAAAGTTTAAAACTATATTCTAAATTAACATTCCCTTTTATATTTAATCCATTTTTTGTTAAATAGATTCTCCAAGTTCTTGCAATTTCTTCTATAGCCATATTTATTTCTGGAACTCCACTACCCTTTTCTATAAATACTGATGTAACTTTACCTGTTTCATCTATTTGTATTTTTAATAATACTTTACCTTGCATACCTCTTAGCTGAGCAGCTTCTGGATATCTAGGTTCTCTATTTCCTTGATCCCATTTAGCAACTACATCTCCATCTTCTACTCCTAATCTATAACCACTTGGAAGTCCATCAGCTCCGTTTTTTTCTACCATAGTTTTAAATCCTAGCTCCTCTTCTCCCTCTCCTTGAAAAGCTAAATCTTTACTACTTTCATCTAACTGATAATCTACGCTTTTATCTAAAATTGTATCATCTTTAGATATTGTTATATCTTTAGTTGGATCTATTGAAGATTTTTTTTCAGCTTCTTGCAAATCTTTTTTATTTAATAACTCATTCTTTAAATCACTATTTATCTCTCTAGTTGAAGGTTTATCAATGGCTAAGAACTCTGTCTCTCTCTTTGAAATACTTTTTGCTAAATCATCTAATGAAAGTTTTTTAGTTTCTTTTATCTCTTGTTTTTGCTCTACTGGTTTAGGTTCCTCTTTTTTAACAACTTTCTTTTCCTCTTTTTTCTCCTCTTTTATAGGAGTAACTTTTTTCTTTGGCTCTGGCTTTGTTGTTGTTCTTTTAGTATTTGTTTCAAGAGAAACTAAACCAACCTTTAACTTTTTATCAACTATTTCATCTATTTTAATTCCAGGAATCAAAAATAAAATAAGAAGGTTTATGATTACCGATGCTATAAATATTTTTAAATCATTATTTTGTCTATTCATAGATTCGCACCTACTTTCCAGGCGAAGCTGTATCTATATCTAAAGAAATAGCTCCTGCCTCTTTAGCTGCTGTCATCGTATCTACAATTATACCATGATTAACACTTTTGTCAGCACTAATGATAACATTTTTACCTTCTGATTCAATAAGCTTTTGTGCAAGTTCCTCTTTTAAATCTTTTGCACTTACTTTTTCCCTCTTACTTTTTCCTTTATCCTTATAACTTATAAAAAATTCTTTATCTTTCGTTACAATAACTTGCAACTCATTAACTGGCTTAGTACTTTTTACCGTAGATGTAGGTAAATCTATTTTTATACTACTATTAACATCTTCAAAAGTTGTAGCAACTAAAAAGAATATTAGCAACAGAAATACTACGTCTATTAAGGGAGTTAATTCAAGTATTAAAGAATTACCTGATCTTCTTTTAATTCTATTAAGTTTCATGCTCCCCCTCCTTTATTTTCTAAAGTAGTTTATTAACTCTGCACTACCCTTTTCCATATCATTAATCTGATCATCAATTTTTTTATTAAAATAGTTATATAAAATAATTGATGGAATAGCAACAAATAATCCTCCTGCAGTTGTCAATAGAGCCTGAGATATTCCACTTGCTAATACAGATGCATCTCCTGTTCCATGTAATGATACAGCTTGGAATGCTTTTATCATACCTGTAACTGTTCCTAATAAACCAATTAATGGTGTTGTATGAGCAACTACTGATAAAAGCCACATATTTCTTTCTAATTTTGGAACTTGAGCTAAAGCTACTTCTCTAGCTTTCTCTTCTAATGTCTCTACATTTGTACTTCTTGTTTTGTACCAATAGATTAAAACTTCCTTTATAACCTTAGCAGTTGAACTTTTTTGATTTCCTAAAGTTGTAATTGCCCCTTTAATATCGTTCTTTTCAATTGCACTACGTAATATAGGTCTTATTCTAGACATATCTATATTCTCATTTACTCTAAAATAAATTGCTCTTTCTATTATTACATACAACCCTAATATTGACATAAAAACTATAAAATACATAAGTATTCCACCATTAACTAACCAGTACATTCTATAGACCTCCTAATCTTTTGTGTTGTAATTTTAATTATAATGCTATTCCCAATGTAACTAATGCAACTACTCCTATTATGTACTTCCAAATTGGAGTTCCGCTATCAGTTTCAGTTAGACTCTTATTCATTGAATCGTTTGTTTCATTTATTTGAATAACTTGTTTTTGATCTTTAAACTTATCTGCAGTTATATTTTTATCATCTATTTTTATAACTTTTTTTTCTAACTGTACATTACTTTCTTTTGGATAACTTTCTAGTTGCTCTTTATTTACACCAGTTACCTGCTTATCAATAACTACATCCTCATTAGCAAAAACCCCTAAAGATAAAACCATTAAACCTGTAATAACTAATTTCTTCATATGTTCTCTCCTCCGTTAAAAAAATCTTTATATTTTTCAGAAAGTTTTAAATTCTCTCTTTTTAACTGCTCATAATATACTTTTGCTAAATCTTTTTTCTCAATTTTTAAATTTAAAAATATTAATTTCTCTAAGAAATAATCTTTATTTTTACTTTCTGTTCTTAACAATTCATCATATTGAGCTATTGCATCTTTAAAATTATTTAAATTCTCATATCCCTCTGCTGATCTTATTTTTGATTCTAGTGCGTATTCACTTGTAGGATATAAAACATAAAGTTTAGTATAATTTCTAACAGCTTCTTTTGTTAATCCAGTATTTTTTTCAATATTAGCCACTTGATACAATGCTTTATCTTTATATGCACTATTTTCTAAAACTAATATACTTTCATAATATTCCTTTGCTTTTGAAAAATCTTTTTTAGAATAATAATAATCTCCTAGTCCTAATGCTCCAAAATCTTTATAATCATTGGTTACTATTAATTTTTCAAATTCAACTTTTGCTTCTTCATGCTTTTTCTCTCTTTGAAGATGTTTTGCCATATAGTAACTTTTTTTGTTATCATTAGTTATTTTATTTATCCACTCTAATTCTTTTTGAATATTTTTAGTATTTTCAGATAACTCTATTATTTTCATAAGAGATTTTTCTTTTAAAACATCATCTTTAGTTTCACCATATAGTTTTTCATAAGTTTTTAAACTATTTGTATTATTTCCTTGAATTCCATATAGCTCCCCCTCCATTAAAAGAATATTATCTTTTAATTTTGAGTTAGGATATGATTTAAAAAATTCTTTACTTTTAGCATCAAACTCATTTGTATTTTTTAGTAGATATAAAGATGAAATCTCCCAATACAATCCTTTTTCTTTATATTCTGGATTTTTTGAGTTTTGTGCACTTATTCTATATGCATCTATTGCATCTTGGTATCTCTTTTCACTATAATATGTTTCTCCTATTTGAAACTGTGCATAATCTCCCATATTTGAAACTAATTTTAACTTCTCAAAATACTCTCTTGCTTTTTCTGGATTATCTAGTCTAAAGTAACTAATTGCAACTTTATCAACAACATCCTCTAATGCATATAAGTTATCTCCAGCTATATAAGCCTCTCCTGAATTTATTGCATCTGAATACTTTTCCCATAAAAAATAATTTTTTATTACATTGTATTTTGATTTTTCATAAAGAGATTTATCAACGTTATCTCCACTATTTAAAATTTGATTAAAATACATTTCTGCTTCATCGTATCTTCCCATTCCCATAGTAGCAATTCCCTTTTGATAAGTATTTTCTAAAGAAGCATCTTGAATGTTTAAATATTGCATTACATCACTGTATTTTTTTTGAGCTATCATAACTTCTATCAAACTAGAAACAATTTCAGGATCTCTATTTACTGCTAAATATTCTTTATAAAGATTTATAGCTTGTTCTCCTTTGCCTTCTGCTAGTAAATTATCTGAAGTTATTATCGTTATATTTTTCTTATATTCTTGGTCACTTGGATATTTTGTATTATACTCTTTTATCAGATTATTTAACTTTACTCTATCCTTTGTTTTACTCAAGGTTACAATCATTTTATAAAGAGATTCTTTATTAGGAGATATATTATAATTTTTAGCATAATATTCTTCTGCTATTTTAAAATCTCCCTCTTGGAAAGCCGAAGTTCCAATTAGATTATTTATTGCAATCTCTTCTTCTCTACTTAAATTTAATCCAACTGCTAAGTTTCTGTTATTTAAAACCCACTTATAATTTTTATTTAAATACTCAATAGATAATTGATAGTATATACTTTCATTTTTATATTTTGTTGGGTATAATTTTCTAAAATTTTCTAAAGAATTTTTATAATCTTTCAACCTATATTGAGAAAGTGCTATTCCATACCACACATCTATATCTTTAGTTGTTATTTTATTATAATAAGATAATGCGACATCACTTGATCCTCTAACTAAATAGAAATCACCAAAACTTTTTAATGCTGTATTATATAATTTTGGATCCGATGATAAACTAGATAATATATTTTCAGCTTCTTTAGCATTACCCTGCTTTAAGTAAATCTCTATCATTGTTAAAACTGATAGAGTTTTATATTCTGAACTTACATTGCTATTTTTTACTTTTTTGAAATACTCCAATGCTTTTGATGTTTCATTTGTCTTATAATAAGAAGATCCATATAGATAATTAACTAAGTCTCTATTTGTACCAACTTTTGCACCTCTATAATATTCATCTAAATAAACTATAGTTTTTATATATTGAGAGTTATTATATGCTGCTAAAGCAAGATTTAGCACAACATCTTCATAGTTCTTTCCTTGTACACTTAAAGCACTTGTAAGCTCCCTTTGAGCCCTGATATAATCTTTATTATCCATATAACCCTTTCCTATTGATAATAAAGCTTCTTCATAGTCATTTTTCCCTTCAGGAGTCGTTCTAACTATTAAATTTGCTGCTTTAGATGCTGTATCAAAATCTTTTAACCCTATATAAGATTTAGTTAAATATAAATATATATTATTACTTTCATTTTGATTTAATTTTAAATCTTTTAAACACCCGTTTAAAGTGTTTATTGCTTCTTGATATCTTCCCTCTACGTAATAAACTTGTCCCATTCTTATTTTTATATTTTTTATATATTTAGAACGTGGATATTTTGTTATAAAATTATTAGACTCTTGAAGTGCCATAGAATATTTTCTCTGAATAAACAGCTCATCCAAAAATTTAATATCCTCTTTTTCTGAGGCAATTAACCCAGAACATATTAAAAGTCCAGCAATAAATAGTTTTAATTTTCTCACGTTGTCCCCACCTCTCTTAATACCTTTCTTATTTCATCTACGGCTACTCTAGTATCTTTGCACGGCGTATTTATAATTTTATTAAAAACTCCGTAAACTGGTATTGGAAATGAATCTCTAACTCCAGAAGTTAAATCCCTTTTACAAGCTACAGCTATTACTAAGTTAGGTCTCTCTTCTTTTAAGTATAATCTAGCCAATGTTCCACCAGTAGCCACTTTTATGCTAATATGTTTAAATTCATCTTTTAATCTTATAATTTCAGATATATCACACAATCCACACATTTTACAATTTTCTATATTATTTGTTATTTTTAAATTACAATCATACTTTTGTATACAGTGAGGTAATAATATTGCTATCTTTTTTATTTTCTCTTTTTTTATTTTTTTTAAGACTCTCTTATTGTTAAAATTTATAAACTTTTTTGCGCTATTATTATCATATGGATTTTTAGTTATATATTCCAATAGTAAATACCTGAAGTATTGAAGTTCATATATAATTTTTAGTATATAAAATTTGCTCATTATTTCTCCTTAAATGAAAAAATATTATCCAAATTATACCATAAAGAATTTATCTTTGCAAAATAAAAACTAGCTCACTCTGTAAGCTAGTTTTTATGATCTAGTCTTTCAAAGCTAAAGGCATTACTATATAAGTATAATTATCTTCTTGTATATTTCTTGTTCTTACAGCACTATTTGATGTTGTAAACTCCAATGTGATAATATCTTTATCACTTGATTGAACAAACTCTAATAAGAACTTCACATTTAAAGAAATCTTAAGATTATCTCCTTCATAATTTACTTTTGCAATCTCTTTAGCCTTTGCAATCTCTCCTATTCCTTCAATTTCAATATCATTTCCAGATAAGGTAAATATTGCTCCAAACTTTGATTCTGAATTGTTTTTTACAAAAATTTGAATTCTTTTTAACATTTTTTCGAATTCAACTCTATTTATTTGTAATTTCTTGTTATATCCACTAGCTTCTAATATTGTTTTATAGTTTGGGAATGGTAAGTCAATAACTCTACTTATTATTGAGATATTTCCTAACTTAAAGTATAACTGCTTGTTTTTTTGTGTAAATGCAATCTCTTCTTCATTTCCGTTTCTTAATAATTTAGACATTGCATCTATTGTATTTATCGGGATACTAACTTTAAAAGTTCCGTCACTATCTAAATAGTCGTGCTCTAAATATGTTAAACGATAAGTATCTGTAGATATAAACTTTATTTTATTATTTTCAATCTCTACTCTTATACAATTTATTGATAAATTGTCACTAGACATCGAAGCTGAAAACTTTACTTTATCAAAATAATCAGCTAAATCTAATTTTTTTAATTTAAACTCGAACTCGTTATCTTCTAACTCTGATTCTTGAATTTTAGGAAACTCTTCTGCATTCATTAACATAAACTCAGAAGCTGAATCTGATGTTTCTATTGTTAAAACATCTTCTTTTATATTTAAAGTAATCTCTTCATCTTTGATTTCCTTTAAGTACTCTTCTACTAAATTATGTTGAAAAACAGCCTTTCCCTCTGCTATTACATCACATTCCATATGTGTTGATATTGTTAACTCTAAATTTGTTCCACAAAACCATAATCTATTCTCTCTTGTTTCCATATAAACATAAGAGATTATGGGTCTAATTTTATTTTCATTGATTGCTTTTTCTACTATTTTTATCTTCTTTAGAAATTCTAATCTATTAACTTTTAAAATCAATTTAACCTCCTTGCTTTTAATAGTAATAGTTTCCTTTTAGTAAGTCACTATAACGTATTCTTAATTTTTCTAATGTTTTTTGCTCAATCTGTCTTACTCTTTCTCTTGTTATGCTAAAACTTTGCCCAATATCTTCTAAAGTATGAATTTGGTTTCCATCAAATCCAAATCTAAGTTTTAATATCTGTTTTTCTCGATCGTTTAATTTATTTAATATCTCTTTTATCTGAGATGTACTCATCTCTCTAATTAGATTATCCTCTAAATCATTGTGCATCTCACTAGCTATAGTATCTTCTAAGCATATATCTTCTCCTATTGGAGAACTAAGAGATATTGTTTCTTGAAACTCCAGCATTAAATCTTGAACTTTTTCTAAATTTATACTTAATCCATCTGATATTTCATATATACTTGGATAATCACCTTTTAACATAACGGTATCCATTATAAATTTATTTATTTTATTCAACATATCATGTTTATATGACGGTATCCTTATCTCTCTACCTTTGCTTATTATAGCTTTACTTATAGCTTGTTTAATCCACCAAACAGCATATGTTGAGAATCTATACCCCTTCTCTACATCAAATTTTTCAATTGCATGAATTAAACCAAAGTTACCTTCACTAATTAAGTCTATAAAACTCATACCTTTACTTCCATATTTCTTGGCTACATTAACTACTAATCTCAAATTACATAAAATTAATCTTTCTCTTGCTTCAATATCACCATTTTTTGCTTTTCTTAAAAGTAATATCTCTTCATCTTTTCCTAACACTTCATACTCTTTTATATCATCTAGATAAAATGAAACTAAATCTTTTTCTGTCATACACACCCCATACCCTCATTAGTTATCTTTTTCTATTTTGAATCTCCGTGTTGCTTATTTAATTTTTTTATTTATGAATTTCTTTTAATGTAATTAATAATTTAAGTATAACTTGCAAAATTTCTTTTTAATAAAATTCTTCTTTTAACTCTCTTGTCATTAGCTCTTTAACCTTTTCTTTTGTGTTTGCTCCCTCGTATATTATCTCATAAATTGCCTCAACTATTGGCATGCTTATTCCTAACTCTAACTTTTTAGCATACACAGCCTTAACTGTAGGTACACCTTCAGCAACCATTACCATACTATTTAAGATGTCCTCTATTTTTTCACCTTTTCCAAGTCTTTCACCAACATATCTATTTCTACTATGTTGACTAGCACAAGTTACAACTAGGTCCCCAATCCCAGTCAATCCTGAAAATGTTCTTTCATCAGCTCCCATAACTTTTCCAAATCTTATCATCTCTGCGATTCCTCTTGTTATTAAAGCAGCTTTTGCGTTATCTCCATAACCTAATCCATCTGCGATTCCTGCTCCTATTGCTAAACAGTTTTTTACTGCTCCTCCTAGCTCTACTCCTGCTATATCTTCACTTACATAAACTCTAAAGTTTTCTGTGTTGAACAGTTCTTGAACTTTTTTAGCATTCTCTAGCTCTCCTGCTGCAACTATAGTTGTTGGTAGCTCTTGAGCTACTTCTTCTGCATGAGTTGGACCAGATAAAATCACTATATTTTTATGGTATTTTCCTTTTATCTCATCTTTCATAACATGAGATAACGTTTCTCCACTTAAAACTTCTATTCCTTTTGCTGTATTTATTAATATCATACCCTCTTCAATTTGTGAAGATACTATCGCCATTACACCTCTTAATACTTGTGATGGTACAGAGAAAATGACATATTTAACATTAGCCAAAAGTCCATCTAATTCCCACGTAACTTTCAGATTATCCGGAAATTTTACTCCTGGAAGCAATCTCTTATTTTCTTTTTCCAGATTTAATTTTTCAGCAATCTCTTTATTATGTTCCCACATTACAACTTCATAACCTTTTTTTGCTAAAATCATTCCTAAAGCTGTTCCCCAGCTTCCTGCTCCTATTACAACTACTTTTTCCATTTAATTTATCTCCTTACTTTAAATTAAATTTATTTTCTTTCCCTTCCATGAGCCTTTGAATATTTGCTTTATGTTTATAAATTACAAATATTCCAACTATTAGAGATATTACCACTAATGGAAGTCTAGTTGCGTCATCTCTTACAGGCATAAAATATGCTAAAATTGGTAATAACCCTGCACATATAACTGATCCTAAAGAGATGTATTTACTAATTCCTACCACAAGTATAAATACCAATACCAAAACGCCTACCACTTTTGGCATTAAGAAAAGAAAAACTCCTAAGCTTGTTGCTACCCCTTTTCCACCTTTAAATTGTAAAAAGAATGAAAAAGTGTGACCTAGTATAGCTACCAAACCTAATAATATAATATATATGCCACCAATATCAAATAAACTTGCTATATAAAGTGGAATATATCCTTTTAAAGCATCTAATATTAGAACCATTATACCATACTTTGGTCCTAAAATTCTATAAGCATTTGTTGCACCAGAGTTTTTGCTTCCATATTCTCTTATATCAATATTTTTAACTCCCTTTCCTAACCAAACACCACAAGGAAGTGAACCAAATATATATGCAATTACTGCAAATATTAAAAACTTTATCATAAAGCCCTCCTATTTTTTAACTAATCTTCCCACTACTTCAATATGGCTTGTTTGAGGAAACATGTCCACTGGTTTTACTCTAACTAACTTATATCCTTCTCTTTCTAAAATTTCTATATCTCTAGCAAAAGTTGATGGATTACAAGATATATATACAATCTCTTCTATTCCAACTTTAGATATATTTATTAGACTTTCCTCATCAATCCCTTTTCTTGGTGGATCTAATATTATTGAATCCACTTTTTCTGCTTTTATTAATTTTCCTAGCTCTTTATTTACATCCCCACATATAAATTGAACATTTTCTATATTATTTTCTTTTGCAGTTTGAATTCCATCTTTTACAGCTGATTCTACAATTTCTATTGAGTAAACTTTCTTTGCTTTTTTAGATAGAATCATTCCTATTGTTCCAGTTCCTGCATAAGCATCTACAATTTTTTTGTTTTCTATATTTTCAAACATACTTATAGCTAAACTATATAATCTTTTTGTTTGATCCAAGTTTATCTGGAAAAAAGATGTTGGAGATATATTAAAATGAATATTATCAATATCCTCTTTAATTGTTTTTTCTCCAAAAATAAGTAGATTTTTATGGCCTAAAGCTACATTCGTTTTTCTATCATTTAACGAAATATAAGTCGATGTAATCTCTTTAAACTTATCCATTACCTCTTTCAAAATACTTTTAATTTTTTCAGAAACTTTTGTATCATTTATTATTAAAACTAACATAGCTTCATTAAAAGAGTTTGTTCTAACCATTACATGTCTCAATATTCCTGAATGTTTTTTTTCATCATACACAGTTACTTTATTTTTATTTAAAACATTTTTTAACTCTGTGATTATTTTATTTCCTAATACTGAATTCAACATATTATCTTCTACTTGAAATACATCATGACTTTTTCTTTTAAAGAATCCAGTTATAATTTCTTGTCCATTAAAAGAAAATGGTTCAATAACTTTATTTCTATAGTTTTTTTCAATAGGTGATTCTAATGTGTCCTCTATTAAAACTTCACTATTTTTACCTATTCTTCTTATTACATCCTCTACCATCTCTTTTTTATATTTTAACTGAGCAGTGTAATCTAGCATTCCAAAATCACACCCTTGAAAATCTTCGAAAGTTACATGATTTAAATCTTTAATTCTTTCAGCTCCAGGAGTTATAATCTCCTTTATTAAAGCTCTTCCATAACTCTTTTTTAAAGAAATTATCTCAACTTTTAAAATATCTCCAGGGACAGACATAGGCACAAACATAGCAAACTCGCCATTGTAATAACCTAATCCCTCTCCACCGTAGACTATTTTTTCTATCTTAATTTCAACTATTTGTCCTTTTTCTAGTTTCATAAATACTCTCCTTTATTTTTAAAAAGAGCTATCATCTATTTTAAAGAAATTTATCTTTTCAGAAATAACCATATTTTTTTGTTTATTCATTTCTTGTTCTATTTTACTTAAATCCATGAGTAAGTCATATTCATATATTCTTTTACTTCTCTCTTTTTCAAGCTCTCTTAACTCTCTTTCAATCTTCAAATTACTTTTTTCTAAATATGAGATTGTTCTTATAAGGTACCCATAAAATGACCAGATTAAAATTATACCAACAAGTGTTAATAAAACTTTTTTTCTCTTCATCAGGTCCTCCTTTTATTTTTATAATTTTTCGATAACTCTTAATTTAGCTGAATGCGCTCTATTGTTAAATTTTAACTCATCTTGACCTGAAGTTATTGGCTTTCTATTTACCAATTTACCTTTAGGTTTTTCGTTACATACACATATTGGAATCTCTTTTGGACATTTACATCCTGTACAAAGATCTCTAAACATATTTTTTACAATTCTATCTTCTAAAGAGTGGAACGTTATTATTGCTAAACGTCCTCCTTTTTCTAAACTATTAAAAGATTTTGTTATCGCATTTTTTAATACATCTAATTCTCTATTAACTTCAATTCTAATAGCTTGGAAAACTTTTTTAGCTGGATGTTTTTCACTTCTTGGTGGATAAGCTTTTCTTATTATCTCTACAAGTTCTCCAGTTGTTTCAATAGGCTTTTCCTCTCTTCTTTGACAGATCAATCTAGCTACCTTTCTAGCAAATCTATCCTCTCCGTATTCAAAGAAAATTCTAACTAATTCTCCTTCTTCGTATTCATTAACAACTTCATAAGCTGACAACACTTCTTCTCTATTCATTCTCATGTCAAGCTTTGTATCATATCTATATGAAAACCCTCTTTCTGGATCATCAAGTTGAGTAGATGAAACTCCAATATCCATAAGAATTCCTGTAACTTCATTAGCCCCAGCCATATACAGAACTGTTTCTATATTTTCGAAGTTACTTTTATATACAGACCATTTTTTTCCATATTTCTCAAGTCTTTTTTTTGCAAATTCTATTGCTTGATCATCTTGATCTATAGAAATTAATCTTCCTTTATCACTAATTTCTTTTAATATACCTTCAGAGTGTCCTCCTCCTCCTAAAGTACAATCTACATATATACCATCTTTATCTGTTATTAAATTTTCTAATGTTTCATAATATAAAACTGGTATGTGGTATTCACTTTCTATTTCGTGCATTTTTGTTCCTCCTACAAAAAATAGAGAAGCCATTGGCCTCTCTATTCTATTATAATAAATAAAAAATAATATATCTTAGAATCTTCAAAGCAAAATAAGCCAATACTGGTGACAAATCTATTCTAACATTTCCCATAGGTATCAAAGTCCTAAAAGGTTTTAAAATTGGCTCTGTTAAAGCATATACAAGATTTGTAAAGTCATTTCTTGAATATGGAGCTAACCAAGAGATTACTATTCTTATTAATATAAGTATATTCATAATTTCAAAAGCTAAATTTATAATTCTGTAAATTAAACCCATATTTTCTCCTTATTTCTCTCCTAAAAAGTAATGTTTTGCTTTTACCGAGTATTCCCATCCAGACCAAATTGTTAAAACAACTGGAATTAATGTCATATAAAAATAAATTGTTTTATACAAAGTTTCTTTTTCAGGAGTATTTCCTAGCCCAAAGAACAGCATAATTATAATCACAATCATTTGAGTAGTTGTTTTATATTTTCCTAAAATTCCTGCAGGAATCACTTCCCCTTTTGCTGCAGCTATAGTTCTTATCCCACTAATTAAAAATTCTCTTGCTATAACAACTATAGACATCCATGCTGGAATATAATCTAATTTTACAAAGATTACCAATGCTGATATAACAAGTATTTTATCTGCCAAAGGATCCATTATCTTACCCAAATCAGTTATTAAATTATATTTTCTTGCTATATATCCATCTAACCAATCTGTCAGCGATGCAAAAATAAATATACCAAACGCTATCATTCTATACAAAGTATGATGTGTAGTCCCTGCTGATTCTTGTAAAAAGTATATAAAAGGTATTGCTAATATTAATCTAATTGCTGTAAGTTTATTTGGCAAATTCAAGACTGACTCCTCCTTATTTTAAAACTATTTTATTTCGTTTTCTACAATTGCCCCTATATAGTCATATTCAAAATTTTGTTCTATTTTTACTTTTACTATTTCCCCTTGTTTTGCAGTTCCATCATTTGTTAAAACTTTTCCATCTATATCTAAGGCTTGTCCTCTAGTTCTTCCCTCTAGCATAAACTCACTCTCTGAAGAAATACCGTCAATCATAACTTCAACAACTTTTCCAATCATTGCTCTATTTTTTATCTCTGCAATTTCAGCTTGTAAATTTGTTAATTCAGCCCATCTTTTTTCTTTTATTTCTTCTGGAACTTGATTCTCTAAATCATGTGCAACAGTTCCCTCTTCTCTAGAGTACTTAAATACACCTACATAATCAAATTTAAACTCTTTTATAAAATCTTTTAACTCTTCAAAATCTTCTTCTGTTTCTCCTGGGAATCCTACAATTACAGTAGTTCTGATTGTTGCTTCAGGAATTTCAGTTCTTATTTTATTTAAAATTGATTTTATATGATCACCTGATTTTGCTCTAGCCATATTTTGTAGTATATTTCCTGAAATATGTTGAATTGGAATATCAAAATATTTACAAACTTTTGGTTCATTTTTTATAACTTCAACTAGTTCATCTGTTAATGAGTTAGGGAACATATAATATGATCTAATCCACTCTATTCCATCTACTTTTGCTAATTCTTTTAATAAATCAGGTAAAGCTTTCTTCTTATATAAATCAATTCCATACTCTGTTGTTTCTTGAGCTAATAAATTTATTTCTCTAACTCCATTTGCTGCTAAAGCTTTTGCTTCTTCTACAATATCCTCTATTGTTCTACTTCTTAAATTTCCTCTAAGTTGAGGTATAATACAATACGTACATCTTCTATTACATCCTTCAGCTATTTTTAAATAAGCTGTGTGAGGATTTGTTGTTAAAATTCTTTCTGTTCCTGCATCTGCTAAGAATTCAAAAGAATCACATCTCACAATTTTAGAATCCTCTAAAATTGTATCTACGATCTCTTCTATTTTATGTATTTCACCTGTACCAACTACAGCATCTATTTCAGGAATTTCTGAAATTAATTCATCAGCATATCTCTGTGCTAAGCATCCTGCAACAATTATTTTTTTTACTTTTCCAGAGTTTTTCTTTTCTGCAACTTCTAATATTGCTTGAATTGACTCCTCTTTTGCATCTCCAATAAATCCACATGTATTTACTAAAACAACATCTGCCTCTTCTAAATCATTTGTTATTTCAAATCCTTTTCTAGCTACCATTAGCCCTATTAAGTGCTCACTGTCAACTAAGTTTTTACTACAACCTAAACTTATTAAACCTAATTTCATTTTTTACCATCCTTCATTTTTTGTTGCTTTTATTTCTATACGGAAAAATAACACAGAGGTTGAAGTCCTCTGTGTTATCCCCCTTAATTTTAAAATTATTCAGCTGCCATTTCTTGTAATAATTTCTTTCTACTTAAACTGATTTTTCCATTTTCTGTAGAAATTACTTTTACTTCAAATGTGTCTCCAACTTTTAATACATCTTCAACATTAGCTACTCTTTCTAAAGATATTTCTGATACGTGAAGAAGTCCCTCTTTCCCTGGTAATATTTCCATGAAAGCTCCAAACTTAGCTATATTTACCACTCTTCCTAAATATACCTCTCCTACTTCAACATCTTTAACATATCCATTTACTAACTTTATAGTATCCTCTAAAACATCTAATCCTTTACAGAATATAGATACTCTTCCATCATCTTCTATATCAATAGTTGCACCTGTTGCTTCTATAATTCCTTTTATATTTTTTCCACCAGGTCCTATTAAAACTGCAATTTTATCCTTTGGAATTACCATTTGGTGAATTCTTGGAACAGTTGGTGCTAATTCATTTGTATTTGATATTGTGCTATTCATTAATTCTAATATTTGTAATCTAGCGTCTAAAGCTTGCTTTAAAGCTATTCTCATAATGTCCTCTGATATTCCTGCAATCTTCATATCCATTTGTAAAGCAGTTATTCCAGTCTTAGTTCCTGCAACTTTAAAGTCCATATCTCCTAAGTGATCCTCTAGACCCATTATATCTGTTAACACAACATAATCATCATCTTTTTTGATTAGACCCATTGCAATTCCAGCTACATGTTCTTTAATAGGCACTCCTGCATGCATTAATGCTAATGATCCTCCACAGATTGACGCTTGAGACGACGATCCATTAGATTCTGTTATTTCTGAAACTAATCTAACTGTGTATGGGAAATCTTCTACTGACGGCATTACATAGCTTAATGCTCTCTCTGCTAAAGATCCATGTCCTAGTTCTCTTCTTCCAGGTGCACCCATTCTTCCTGTTTCTCCAACTGAATATGGAGGGAAATTATAGTGTAGATAGAATTTTTTAAAATACTCTTCATCTAGCCCATCTATTAATTGCTCATCCTCTTTAGTTCCTAAAGTTGCTACAACTAACGCTTGTGTTTCTCCTCTTGTAAATAAAGCTGATCCATGTACAATTGGTAAAACATTTACTTCTGCTGCTAAGTCTCTAATTTCTGTTGTAGCTCTTCCATCTACTCTATGTTTATTGTATAAAATAGCATCTCTAACTTGCTCTTTCATTAAATCGTGATAATATTTTGCAAATTCTGCAACTACTTCTGCAGGAACTTCCTCTTCTCCAAAGTTTGTATTTACAAATTCTTCAAATAAAACTTCTTCTAATTGATCTACAGCTTCTTCTCTAGCTTTTTTTCCAGTTGTTAAAACAGCTTCTTTTAACTTAGTAGCTCCATTTTGATCGATAAAGTTTTTAACTATCGGCATTACTTCAGGTGCTTGGAACTCTATCTTCTCTTTACCAACTAAAGCTTGGAACTCCATTTGGAACTGACATAATTTCTTTATATTATCATGAGCAAACATTATAGCTTTTAACATTGTTTCCTCATCAATTTCTTTTGCTCCTGCTTCAACCATGTTGATGGCATCCATACTTCCAGCCACCGATAAATCTAATTCACTTATTTTTAATTGCTCTGGTGTTGGATTTAAAATAAACTCTCCATCTATCATTCCAACTACTACTCCAGCTACTGGCCCCATAAATGGAATATCAGATACTGTTAAAGCTACTGATGATCCAACAATTCCCATGAAATCAGGAGTACATACTCCATCATATGAAAGTGTTGTATTTACAATATGAACATCGTAATGAAACCCTTCTGGGAACATTGGTCTTATTGGTCTGTCTATTAATCTAGCTATCAGTGTAGCATTTGTTGATGGTCTAGCTTCTCTTTTATTAAATCCTCCTGGGAATTTCCCAGCTGCATAATATTTTTCTACATAATCTACTGTTAAAGGAAAGAAGTCTATTCCCTCTCTAGCACTTTTACTTCTGTTAACTGTACTTAATAAAATTGTATCACCATATTGAACCATTACAGCTCCGTTTGATTGTCTTGCTATTTTACCAGTTTTTAACGTTAATTGTCTTCCACCTATTTCTAAGCTTAAGCTTACTTCATTAAACATTAAGTTTCCTCCTTTTAAATTGGTAGAGGATAAATATAGCAAATAATAAGGAACTAAAACTAAAGATTTTAGCTTTAATCTCTTACTACTTACCTTATATTTATCCTCTATATTCTTACATTAAAGTATATCATTTTTACATATAAAAATCAAAATATATTTATTCAACATTCATATTATGAATCAAACCAAGAGCTATTCCCATAGTTACCATTGCACTTCCTCCATAACTGAAGAATGGCATTGGTAATCCAAAAACTGGTAGTAATCCAACAGCTACAAATATATTTATTATTACTTGAGTTATTATTTGAGCTCCCATTCCTAAGGCCAAGTATTTTCCAAAATAATTTTTACACTCTCTTCCTGTTACCATTATAAAATGATATAATGCAAAAAATAATCCAACAACTACAAACATACCCATTATTCCAAACTCTTCTCCAAAAGTAGCCATTATAAAGTCTGTATGTATCTCTGGAAGGTAACTATACTTTTGAACACCATTAGCATACCCTTTTCCAAATAACCCTCCACTACCAAAAGCATAAACAGATTGCTTCACCTGATAACCGTAATCATCTGAGTAGTTTCCAAAAAATAATCCATCTATATAACTTTTTATTCTCATTATCTTATAGGAAGCTCCCTCTTCGCTGGCATATTTATAAACCGCTGCTAGTCCACCTATACCTAATACTCCTCCTAAACAACTAACCCTTAAAATCCATTTATCTTTTAATTTACTCATGAATATCATAAATAACCAAATTGCTAAGTAGTGAATTGCTGTTCCCATATCTTTCTGAGCTAAAATTAACACACCATAAACTCCTAGGTATATTAAAGCATTTATTATTGTTACGCTCTCACTCAAATCATTATCTTCCGCTCTTGCCAAGCAATTTGCCATATTTATAACAAATGCACATTTTAAAATTTCAGCTGGTTGAATAGAAACTGGCCCTAGATTTATCCAACCATAGGCTCCATTTATCTTGGGAATAAATGGTAAATTCATTTTTCCTCCGATATACATTCCTAATAAAATAAAAATACTTGTTAGGAATATAAATCCATTTACCTTTCTATTACTTAAAATTTTATATGTCAATTTTAATTTTTTAATTTTTCCAGCATTACCAATAAAAAGATATATTATAAAAAAAATTAATATGTATACAAAGTGTTTTTTTATATTTTCAGGTTTCATATAAAAAGCTGCACTAACCATATTAATTGAACTTAAAACCATCAATATTACTATTATAAAAAACAATGAAAATCGTCTCTGTCTTAATCTAATCATTTTATTTTTAATTTTTTGTTGTTGATTTTTTAAATTTTCTTGAAAAAATTGTCCAGTTGTATTTTCCATTTAAATTCTCCCCTTAAAATTCTTTTTACAAAAAATAAAAAAATGGCGCTTCTT
>NZ_KI518054.1 GCF_000479045.1 Cetobacterium somerae ATCC BAA-474 | reverse complement strand
TTGTTATTCCGCGTTTTCCTGATGGGACCCCTTTTAGATACATTTTTCTTTGTACAGTGTCTTTCTCATCTTCAAATACTAGCCCAAATGTTCTCATTAAACCTTTGTAAGTTCCCCATGCCGTAGTATCCTTTAAATGCTTTTTACTTCTATTGCTCCAAACCTCATAATCTGTTTTATTCTCATTGTATTTAATCAAATGCAACTCGTATCTTCCATTTGTTCCTGGGATATCCCATTTATTTAACACTTTCATTTTTAACCCCCTTTGGTATTTTTACTCAATACACTTTCGTTATTTCATAAAAACCCCTATCTTATTATTTTTTCATGTCCTACCTATCCCAGTAAAAAAATCTAAATTAAAATACATCATCAACTTAATTATTCACACTGGGAAAAGATGACTTTCCTTAATCTATACCATTGCAACAACTACAAAAACCTCTCTTTTCTATCTCTAATAGAGGGTTTGTAATGCTTTTTTTAACGATGTTTTTTTTACAAATAAGCACCATACAAGGTGCCTTTTTGTTAATTTTTTAGTGCTATTTTTAAGTTCTTTTCCAAGTCTTTAACAAACCTTTTCAGCTCCGTTTTAGTTGTAAAATTCAAAGTTTCTTTTCTAGTCTTTCTAAAGTTTTCTACAAATTTTTTATATCCAATAGTTAAACCAACTTTAATTATTAAACCTTTTAATATTTCTGAGGTCATAATATAACCTTGACTATCCATACAAGCCACAAATTCTGAAAACGTTCTGTATTTCTTCCCTTTTGTTTCTTGATACAATTTAGCTAGTTCTTCAATGTATTTACACTCTACTTTTCCAACTAACAACTCTAACCCTTTCATTTCTTGGACATATTTTTTAATCTCATTCTCTAATTTTTCTTTATTAGCTCGTATACTTCTAATATCCTCAACTTTATTTTCTAACCTCGTATTTGCAGGTCTATCTTTGTCAACACAACTATAGAAAGTTGTTTTAGTTCTTCCATTAGAAAGTTTTATATTCCCCTCTTTTTCAATCCCTTTTATAGTCTTAAATATATCTCCGTTTTCTTTTCCTCTAGCAATGTTTAAACACTCCAAGAACAATCTAGCTAGGTTGATATTATCTTTCAAATATTCTTTACTATCTGACGCAATGTCAACTCTCACAATTTCCACCTCTTGCCCTAATATTTCTTTTAATTCTTGTATGTAACCCAATATCTCGCTAATACTAGACAATCCATTTAAACCCCTTAACACCAACCTCGTATTACCTTTTGCCGTATATGTCGTCTTATCGCTCAATATTAGTCTGTTATCTGTTTTTATTTCATGCAAACCTTTAATTTCTATTTGTATGGTATCAATACCAACTCCAGTGAGTGTCATAGCTCCACCCCAACAACTTCAATTACATCTAGCAATTTAACTATTGCCGTATTTATCAATGCTCTCTTAGTTATTTTCAAATCATATGACATTTTATTCAAACGATCATATATTTCCGGTGTAACTTGAATAGTTAATCCTCTTACTGGTTGTGATTCTGTTTTAACTAACTTTACTGCTTTCTTTTCCATAAAAAAATACCTCCATTTAATTTTTAGAGGTATCAATCCAGTTCTATTCTACTTTTGCCCTAATTTTCAAACAGTTCGTTTATAAGGTTTTTCATCAATTCCCTAAACAAAAATCAACTATTTTAACAAAAAATTTATTATTTAGTTGATTTAAACAGTTTGAATATAATATAATAGGTTATATCATACAAACAGTTTGGAATAGTTTTTACTATCCGAAACTCATATGTATAGCAAAAGTAGAGTATTCCCAGGGGATATATTATAAGTTTTCTAACTTGCCGGAAAGGAACTTATGATATAAATTGGTCGATACTCTATTTTTTGTATTTATCACACTTTAATTATGTGCTTTTTATGTTACTTTGTCAAATCTATGCACTTTTGATTGTTTATATATTTATTTTACCATAATTTGATAAAAAATAATATTTGAAATTTAGTTATTTTATAGGTTATTTTTTTAACTTTTTGAAAAAATTTAAAAAATATGAAATAAAAAGCAATTAAAAACAACTACATAGAATTAACAACACTTTTAGCCATTATCTCAGCTCAATATTTCTCCATACTTTATATATTTTTTTATAAAAAATGGACGAATTCGTCTCTTAATTTTAACTTAAAATATCCACCTATACCCAGTACTGTATTTTTAATTTATATTCCAACTTTCGAGCCTCCCCCCTATCAAAAAAAAATTCATATAATCGCATCTACAATAACCTATTTTTTTATACAATAAAATTCACGACTCTTTTCATGCAACTAAAAATATAATAAAAATACCGTTATATCACTCTACAACCTCAATAACTATGGAGGTGCGACATTTTTCTCTTATTCATAAAAAAAAGGAGAGGCTTAACCCTCTCCAATCGTGGGGCAATCAATCCCACTAAGTGCTAAATTCTAATTTTGTTTCCTAGTATGCTAACTTAGTTAACATAAAGAAAATTACAGTTATTAATATGAAATACAACATAGCCACCCCCTTTCTGTTGGGGTCTTTTCTTTTATGTTGAATCTAGCACCTTTGAATATAGTACCATACAAAAAACAAAAAAAGAAGTAAAGTTGATTAGGCTTTACTTCTTTTCTTTTGTGTCTATGTTGACATTTTTCATATTTTTAACTGTTAATGCGATTATACTCTCTTTTTTTATAAATGTCAATAAAATCAAAGGGTATAAACACAAGCCCCTTTACTTTATAAGGCTTTATAATCAATTTTACGAGTTCATTTCTTCTAATATTTTTTTTATTTTATGCTGCTTGGCCATTCCAACTAATTTTCTACCATTTTTAGATACTAAAAGACTTTCGTCAATATCTTCAACTGTATATATTTTAGTTTGGATATACTCTTTTGTCTCAAACTCTACAATCTCATATTTTGATTTATTCATAGTATCAAATATCTTTCTAACTGATATACTATGTTTTATATTATTTTCTTCCAGGTATTTTTTATATAATTCCTTATAATCAACTTTAGATATTTTTATTTTTTCCACTTGATCCATTTGATTTATTTCTTTTTTTATCTCCTGGATTTTTAGGCCGTTATTTTCTTCAACTTTTTCAAACTGTTTTAAATGTTGTTCCAACTCTCTTTCGCCAATAGAACTTCTCTTCTTTATAGCTTGAATTTCTTCAACTTGCTTTTTCTTTTTTGCTTTCCAGGTAAATTTTAAACTATCAACCTTTACACCTTTTTTTATTTTTTCTAATTTTAAACCATTGAAACATGGTTTTAATTGTTCCAGGATTGGAGATAATACAAAACTATCAATGTGCGACATCTTATAACTCTTTGGAACGTCTAGCATTATTTTAAAATCATCTATCTTTATTTGATACCAATTATAGCTATCCTCATTATCAAACTGCTTTAGCATTTTAAACATATTTTTAGCATAAGAGCTTTTCAAACTTACAAACTCCATTAAATCAAATTTTGTGAATTTTTCAATATCATTAAGTAGATATTTACCGTCTTCATGCATCTTAATTCTTACCGTTCTATCCTCTTTTTCAATATGGTATCTAGTAAAAAGTATTATCTTTGTTATAGTTGTTTTAGTTTCTGTTCTAATCTTTATATTTAACATTTTATCATATGTACTCTCTAAATCTTTTATAAATCTATCTAAATTTCTATTAGAATAATTAGAAAGTTCTTTTAGCTCCTGGAATGTTAAAGTAACTTCATTTAAACCCTCATTTTTCATCTTGTAGCAAATAGAGAAAAATAAATCCATTTCTTTTTCTTTAAATTTTCCAAAATTCAATTCATTCATTTTACTATCATACTCAACTATTTTTCCCATAATTCCCCCTTGTAACAAAAAGTTATTTATTGCTATTATAAAATCAATAATATCAAAGATTATTTGCATAAGTCAACATATTTATTTAAAAATTATGTTTTTATGTAACAAAACTATGTCGAATATGTAACAA